>JAVEYP010000170.1:0-5170 GCA_034003445.1 Desulfobulbus sp. | reverse complement strand
GAATCGCCCTACGACGCAGTGCAAAGTCGGGAATTGGCCCACCGGGTCACCGAGGTGCTGTCCACCCTTACCGATCGGGAAGAAAAAATCATCCGACTACGCTTCGGCATTGGCGAAAAAGCGGAGTACACTCTGGAGGAGATCGGCAGACGGTTCAACGTTTCCCGCGAACGCATCCGCCAGATCGAAAAAAAGGCCCTCAACCGTCTGCGCCACTCCAGCCGCCGAGAAAAACTGCGCTTTTTCCTGGATTGACGGGATCGCCGAACATCTTACTGTTAGCCCCTTGCCGCCCCAAGGGGTTTCTTTTTTTGCAGCCACCCCAGATACGCAGGACACTATGGACACGTTCATTGCACAAGCCGGACTCGGCCAGATACTCGACAAGGTCAGGGCAGGCGAACGCCTCTCTCTGGTCGACGGCCGCCGTCTCTACGCACACCCGGACATCCTCGCGCTTGGCTATCTTGCCAATATCGTCCGTGAGCGGCAGAACGGCAACCAGGCCTTCTTCATCTACAATCAACATCTCAACTACTCGAACGTCTGCACCAACCTGTGCAAGTTCTGCGCCTTTGGCCGCAGGAAGGAGGACGAACTCGCCTACGAGATGAGCATCGACGAGATCCGCGACAAGGTTCGCCTGCGGCTGGACGAGCCGATCAGCGAGATACACATCGTAGGCGGCATCCATCCGGACCTGCCGTTCTCCTACTACGTGAATATGCTCCGCGCTATCCGCGAGATCCGGCCGGACGTGCACCTGCAGGCCTTTACCTGCGTGGAGATCCACCACTTGGCCGAGATGGCCGACAAACCGGTGGACGAGACCCTGCAGATACTCATGGACGCAGGGCTGGGCTCCCTGCCCGGCGGCGGCGCTGAGGTGTTCAACCCGCGCATCCGCGAGCTGACCTGCCCGAACAAACTCCCCGGCGAGGGCTGGCTGGAGGTGGCGCGTACCGCGCATCGCATGGGGCTGCGCACCAACGCCACCATGCTCTATGGCCATATCGAGACCATCGACGAACGGCTCGAGCACCTGGACGCCCTGCGTCGCTGCCAGGACGAGACCGGCGGTTTCCTCGCCTTCATCCCGCTTGCCTACCACCCGAAGAACACCGAATTGGGTGGTGCGGGCAACACCACTGGTGTCAATGACCTGAAAAATATCGCGGTCAGCCGGCTGATGCTCGACAACTTCCCGCACATCAAGGCCTACTGGGTGATGATTGGCCCCAAGTTGGCCCAGGTGGCCCTCTCCTTCGGCGCTGACGACATGGACGGCACAGTCAAGGAAGAGGTGATCACCCACATGGCTGGCGCCGAGACTGAGCAGGCCATTGGCCACAAGACCCTTATCCGGCTCATTCGGGAGGCCGGTCGCCAGCCGGTGCAGCGCGATACCCTGTACAACGTCATGGCCACCTTCTAATCCCATGAAAGAGCTTTACGAAAGGATTAAGGCCGGTGAGCGAATCGGCGGAGAGGACTTCCTGCGGCTCGAGCGTGAGGCGGACCTGCACCAGCTGGGCTTCCTCGCCAGCACTGTCCGACGACGGCTGCACCCGGAACCAGTGGTCACCTATGTGGTCGACCGCAACATCAATTATACGGACATCTGTGTGTCCGCGTGCAAGTTCTGTGCGTTTTTCAAATCACCCGAGGACGCGGTCGGTTCTGTGCTCAGCCGGGAGGAGCTGCTCGCCAAGATCAGCGAGACCCAGGATCTAGGTGGCACCCAGATCCTCCTTCAGGGTGGCCTGCATCCAGACCTTGACCTGGCCTTCTACGAGGACATGCTGCGGGCCATGAAGGCCACCGGCATCCACATCCATGGCTTTTCACCGCCGGAGATCCACCACTTTGCCCAGCTTTTCGGCCTGTCGGTGCGAGGGGTACTTGAGCGGCTGAAGGCCGCCGGGCTCGATTCCATTCCCGGCGGTGGCGCCGAGATCCTCTGTAACCGGGTGCGGCACGAGCTGGCGCCGCGCAAATGCGACGCCGACCAGTGGATCGCGGTGATGGAAGAGGCGCACCACCTGGGCCTGCGCACCACCGCTACCATGATGTTTGGGCACATCGAAACCGTGGCAGAGCGGCTTGAGCACCTGCAGCGAGTGCGCGACCTGCAGGACCGGACTGGAGGCTTTACCGCCTTTATTCCCTGGCCGTTCCAACCCGACCACACGCCGCTTGCGGCCGCACGCTGTATCGACAAGACCTCGGCCGTGACTTATCTGCGCCTGCTCGCCCTGAGCCGCATTTTCCTGGACAACGTGGCCAATGTGCAGGCCTCCTGGGTCACCCAGGGCCCGAAGATCGCCCAGGTGTCGTTGTTCTTTGGCGCGAACGACTTTGGGTCGACCATGATCGAGGAAAACGTGGTCGCCGCCGCAGGCGTCCACTTTCGCCTGTCCGAAGCGGAGATTCGCCACCTGGTGAGCGACGCTGGTTTCCAGCCTCGCCAGCGGCTAATGGACTACACCTTGGTGTGATGGCCGGCGCGCTGCTCTGCATCCATACTGCCGCTTGGGTGCTGCCGGTGAGCCGGCCGCCGATCGCTGACGGCGGAGTGGCCGTAGCCGACGGCAGGATCGCCGCCGTGGACAAGGCCCGGCTGCTCAGGCGCCGGTTTCCAACAGCCCCGATCCACGAGCACTTGGGCTGCGCGCTCACCCCGGCCTTGGTCAATGCCCACACCCATCTCGAGCTCTCCCACCTTGCCGGGTTGACGGACGAGCCCTGGCCGGGCAGCTTCACCGGTTGGATCAGCCGGTTGCTGGAATGGCGCGGCCGGCTCGGTGCAATCGGCGAAGCGGCCGAGGATGCGGCCGAGAGGGCCCTTGCCGGGCAGTACGCCAGTGGCGTGAGCCTTATTGCTGACATCGGTAACACCACCATGGGCCAAAGCCTGGCGAAAACCTTTGCCGGCACCCTGATGCCCTTCCGGGAATACCTGGGGCTCGCCGCCTTTACCCTGGGCCAGAACAGCCACCGTCTGGCTGAGGAAACGGACGAGACCCGCTGTACCGGTCACGCGCCCTACTCTACCCATCCTCGCCTCCTGCAGCAGCTCAAGGCGCGGGCCACCAAATTGGGCCACCCCTTCCCTCTCCATACCGCCGAGCCCGCGGCGGAAGGGGAGATGCTCGGCAGCGGCACGGGCGAAATGGTCGAGTTCGTTCGCGACCGCGGCTTCTGGGACGATTCCTTCCGACCGAGCGCGAGCGGCGACGACGGCTCGATTCGCTATCTGGACGCACTTGGCCTGCTCGACGAACAAACCCTGTGCGTGCACGCCATCCACGTGGACGCAAACGAGATCCGGTTGATGGCCGACCGTGGCACCAAGGTCTGTGTGTGCCCCGGCTCCAACCGGTTTCTACGCACCGGCCGAGCGCCGGTCCAGGCCTTTCTGCAGGCCGGCATCCTGCCCGCCCTGGGCACGGACAGCCTGGCCAGCAATCCGCACCTGTCGCTCTGGCGGGAGATGCAGCTGCTCAGCGAAGACCATCCGGATATCGACCCGGCGACCATCTTCGCCATGGCCACCCGCGGCGGCGCCGAAGCCCTTGGCCTGGGCGACCGCTTCGGCACCCTGGAACCGGGCCGGCAGGCCGACCTGCTGGCTGTGCCCGTCCCGCGGACGGCCGCGACAGCGGCTGCCGTCCACGCCCATCTGGTAACTGGCGGCAGCGCTCTTGCCCCGGCCCGCATCCTCTAGTGAGGCACCGCATGGCTCGCATTGGTATGGTCAATTACATTAACACCGCTCCCATCTACGAAATCTGGAAAGAACGTTCCTACCCCTCGCACTGGCAGGTGGTCGAGGGCCAGCCGAGTCACCTGAATCGGCTGTTGGCTGAGGACGCTATCGACCTCGGCTTTGTCTCCGCCTTTGCCTATGCGCAACAACCCGAGCGCTACCAGGTACTCGCCGACCTGTCGATCAGCGCCACCGGTCCGGTGGGCAGCGTGTTCCTGTTTTCGCAGGTGCCGCCGGAACAGTTGGACGACCGCTTGGTGGTGCTCACCCGCCAGTCCGAGACTTCGATCGGCTTGGTCAAGATCCTCCTCGAAGAGTTCTACCAGGTGCACCCCCGCTACAGAGTGGGCACAGTCTACGGTCCGCAGCAGGAGACCGTGGGTGCAAGCGCGGTGCTGGCCATTGGCGACGATGCCCTGCGCATCCGCACCGAACGCCTGTATCCCGTCCAGCTCGACCTCGGCGAGATCTGGCACCGAACCACTGGCCTGCCCTTTGTCTACTCGGTATGCACGGTGCGCGAGGCCTTTCTCGCCGCCGAGCCGGACACTGCCCGGGCCATCCGCACGGCCCTGGTCGACTGCCGCGAGGAGGGCGCCCAGCGCATGCCGGAGATCTGCGACCGGGTCTCGCGGCGCATCCCCATGGACTGCCAGGAGTGCTCCAACTATCTGCACGGTCTGGAGTACGACCTCTCTCCGGTCAAGCTCAAGGCCTTGGAGCTGTTTTTTCAGTACCTGGTCGACCGCGGAGAGGCACCACCTGCCGCGGTCCCGGTCAAAATTTTTAAATAACTCTTAATGAGCACCCGTTTTCAATTGTATACGAGTATTATCTGATGAATCAGACTATCTCTCCTGAGGAGAAAAAGCAGTTTGTCCGGGAAAAATTTTCCTCAATCAGCCGTCGCTACGACCTGGTCAACTCGTTGCTCAGTCTGCAAATTGACCGCTACTGGCGTTGGCGGACCATCAGGCTGTTGCGGGAGTTTCCCGGCGGCTGGGTGCTTGATCTGTGCGCCGGCACCCTGCCGCTGTCGCTCGAACTGACCCGACAAGCGTCCCACCGCAAAGTGCTGGCCGTCGACTTCTGTGTAGACATGCTTCAGGCTGGTGTCCGCAACCTGCCCAATGACGATCGTCGCGAACGCATTTTCCCGGTGTGCGGCGATGGTGAGGTTATCCCCGCACCGACCGCCTCATTCTGGGGCTGCACCGTGGCCTTTGGTGTGCGCAACCTCTCCCGCACCCTGGAAGGGCTGCGCGAGATGCACCGCATCCTCCGACCCGGCGGCCGACTGCTCATCCTCGAGTTTTCCCGGCCAACCAACCCGTTGATCAAGCCGGTGTACTCCTTCTACCTGAACCGAATTCTGCCGGCCGTGGCCGGACTCATTTCAGG
>JAVEYP010000169.1:0-5186 GCA_034003445.1 Desulfobulbus sp. | reverse complement strand
CCTTCAGCACCTCGTTGATGTTCTCCACTGTACCGATCACCTGCACGCCGAGGATTTCCTGCCCCAGGAAGGAGGGGTCCGGGTCAATGAAGTTCACCACTTTTACGCCCCTGACCTGCTGCTGCTGCAGGGCCTGCACCAGTTCCCTGGCCCGTTTTTTGGTGCCAACAATGAGCACGCGCAGCTGGTTGCGGCCGCTTTTCACCTGCTCCTTGAAAGAATGGATGACCCAGGCCCGGTTGACCAGCAGGACGCAGAACTCCAGCCCCGCAAAGATGAGCACCACGAACCGACTCACATATTCGATCTTCAGGAAAAACAGCAGCGACAGCAGCACACCGACGATAACGAATATCGTTTTACAGATTGCCCACAGATAGGCGGCAAAGGTGGTTGCATGCGGTCTCCGATACGCGCCGAACCAGGACAATGAACCAATGGTGAGGAAGAGCAGCAGCGGGATAAGAAACAGGTGGGAGCACAGGTCCACAGTGCCCTCGGCCGGCACAAACTGCCGCAGCCAGAAAGCCGCCAGGAAGGCAAGAACGGTGCTGAGCACGTCGAGCAGGAAGACATTGAAACCCAGCTCAGTGGAGGTGTCGTGTTTCATGGCCCGATTGTTGGTGTGGCGTGATGGATGGAGCCCCTTGCAGTGCGAGCAAGCCTGTTTAGCCGGCGGCCAACGCGCTGGCCTGCGCAACCTGGGACTATACTGTCAATGTAGGGGGAATCGACTGGCGTGTACAGGAGAAAGTGTGTGCCGGAAGGAAACTGGGCCCACCCCGGGGGCGGCGAGGGTGTACTGTGTGAACACTGGTGCAGGTCTCCCGCCCATGGGTCAAAGGCGGGTCCTGTTACCGGAGGGAGAGGCCGCTCGTGGCCATGAGGGGGCGGAGCACCCGGTGTTCGTCGTAATCCAGGCCGTAGCCGCACTGGAAATCAGCGGACACATGGATCATGCGTTCATTTTCCGGTGGTGCAGAAAGCACGGGCCCTTGCGTCGCGGGAACTCAAACAGCGGACCAGCACTGCCTGCTCGCGGCCGGTGAGCACCGCACCCTCGTCCACCATGTCGCTGATGGTCCGTTTCCAGTAAAAGCTGCCCCGGCCTTGGTCCATTTGTGGGCAGATATGGTTGAGCGCATGGCAGGCACCACACTGCGCGCGCAGCAGGGTCGGACAGTCCTTTTCGGCCCTCGCAACGGTTCCGGCAAGGGTCGCGAGCACCAACAGTGTTGCCGGAACCAGCCGGCAGAAGGGCAATGTTTTCCCGGTCTTCACCACGGTGTCTCCTTACTTTGGGCCAGAAGCAAAAACCGCCGCACAAGGCGGCGGAAAGGGATCGTGCGGGCAGGCCAGGGAAGGAGACCTTCCCGCACGGTTGAGCGGGTCGTGCGACCTGACGCTGCGGTTATCTCAGTGCGAGAACAGCGGCAGGTGCTTGGCCGACATCTTGTAGAGGAACACGCCGCCTGAGATGACCCCCAGGGACAGCAGGAACTCCATCCAGGTCGGGGCGTAGGTGAAGCCCCGCCAGCTATTGTACTGCTCCATGCTGAACAGGCAGACGTTCATCCGGTTGAGGATAACGCCAGCGATCACCACAATGTTCACCGCAAAGAGCATTTGAATATTGCGGCGGAATTTTTTCATACCCAGCAGGACCATGGGCAGGACCACCCCACCGAGCATCTCCAACAAGTACATGTTGCCTTCCACCGAGCCGTCCACGGCCATGGCCGGGCTGGCCACGGTGAACAGTTGGTAGAGCTTGAGCAGCAGGTAAAAGCCGAGCACCATGAGCATGCCCCGGGCAAGGCCGAAGAAGATCTCGTCATCCACTTCGTGGTGGAAATATTTTTTGCTCAGCATGGTCTCAAAGCTGACCATGGCCATGCCCATGGCCACAGCGGAAACCAGGAAGTGGAAGGGCAGTTTGGTGTCCCACCACAGTGGCGACATCTTTGAGGGGGCGATGAGGAACACCGCGCCCAACGACGACTGGTGCAGGGTGGAGAGCATCACACCAAAGATGACCGCGCCGACCATTATCTTGCTCACCGCCCGGCGCGCCTTTTCCCAGCCCAACCGCTCGAACAGCATGGGGCTGAATTCCAGCCCCAGGGTGGTGGTGTAGAAGATAACGTGCATGGCCACGACCCACATGACCGAGTGGTACTGCCACATAACACCCGGGTGCCAGAGACGGAAGGGGTGGCCGATGTCAAAGAACAGGGCAACCACAGCCATAAGGTAGCCTAGAAAGGCGGTGAGGATGGCCGGACGGACAATGGGCCGGTATTTTTTCCAGTTAAACAGCTAGACCGCGCAGGCGAGGATAAAGCCGCCGGCCGCCATGGCAATGCCGCCGAGCACGTCCAGGCCAAGCCAGAAGCCCCAAGGGTAGCCGTCGTTGAGGTTGGTGGTTGCGCCCAGGCCAAAGACCAATCGATACCCGGCGACCATGCTGCCGCCAATGATCAGCGCCATCATAACGATGGTCGCCGGCGTCCAGGTTTTAATGTTCGGATTCGACTCCATTGCGTTGCACCTCATAGCCAAAGTAACGCAGCTGTTCGACAACTGCGTGGATGGTTTTCTCCATGGCCGCCTCCACCTCAGGGGAGAGGCCGATACCGACCTCGAGCTCCTTGGGCTCGATGCCGAACAGGGTCAGGCGTCCGGGCATAGTGTCGGTGAGCTGGGCTGCGGCAAGCACGTCGCAGATGCCCAGCTGGTGCGGCGTGGTGCGGGACATAAAGGCCCGAGGCACCTGTTCGTCTTCAACCATGATCACGGTCCCCGGTTCCCGGTCGTCGCGCAGGGCGTCGATCAGGATAAGGTGATCCCGGCCGGCCAGCATGGGCAGCAACTCAAAGCCGGCCGTGCCGCCGTCAACGCATTCCACCGAGGGTGGCAGGGTGTAGCGGCGGCTCAGTTCCGCCACGGCCAGGCAGCCCACGCCTTCGTCGCCGATGAGCAGGTTACCGATGCCCAGCACCAGCGCCTGCATGCCCGGTGCGCCCCCGCTCACAGAACCTTGACCCGACCGAGCGGCGTTTTTTTGCCGTCCACCAGGTGGATGGCGCAGGCAATGCAAGGGTCGAATGAGTGGACCGTACGCAGCGCCTCCAGCGGCAGTTCGGGGTCAGCCATTGGGTTGCCCACCAGCGAGGCCTCGTAGGGACCAAGTTGGTCCGCGTCGTTGCGTGGCCCTGCGTTCCAGGTGGAGGGCACCACGCACTGGTAGTTTTTGATTTTGCCGTTCTCGATGATGAGCCAGTGGGAGAGCATGCCGCGTGGGGCTTCGTGGTAGCCGATGCCGCGCTGCTCGCCCCTGGGGAAGACCGGTGCGTTGAAGGTGTCATAGTCGCCCTTGCCGATGTTATCGATCAGGGCCTGCCATTGGACGCCCAGGTCCTCGTGGAGCACCGCGGAACGGATAACCCGAGCGGCGATACGCCCGATGGTCGAGTGCAGGGCAGGGATGCCGACAGTGGTCCCGGCCAGGGCAGAGACGGTTGCCAGCGTGCTGTCCACATACTTTTTGGTGGCCTCGTGGCCGGCAAGGTACATGGCCACCACGTGGGGCAGCGGCCCCACCTGGGCCGGTTGCCCGAGGTAGGTGGGGGCCTTCACCCAGGAATACTTCTTGTCGTAATCGAAGCCGGTGTAATCGGGCACGTTCTCTCCCTCGTAGGGCGAGCGGTCCCAGTTGCCGTTGTACCAGGCGTGCTTGATGGATTCCTTGATGTCGTCCTGGAGCGTCTGCTCGCGTTGGCTGGCAAACTGGACGAACTTGGTCAGGTCGCCCCCAGGGATGTAGCCGCCGGGCATGGTAAAGACCGTGCTCTTAGTATCCATGGGCATGTCCGGTACGGACAAATAGTTGAGCACGCCCGCGCCATAAGTGGTCCAGTCCGCGTAGAAGGCACCGATGGCCGCCACGTCCGTGAGCATAGCCTGCTTGATAAAATCGCCCACCTCATCGATCAGCGTCTTGATCTGGTACAGCTTCTGGACGGTCAGGTTGGTCGGGTTGTCCGGATCAATCGGGTTGGCCACACCGCCCACCGCCAGGTTCTGGATATGCGGCGTCTTGCTGCCCAGGATGGCCACCACCTGGTTGATGCGGCGCTGGTATTCAAGCGCCTGGAGGTAGTGGGTGGCGGCCAGCAGGTTGACCTCAGGCGAGAGCTTCATGGCTGGGTGGCCCCAGTAACCGCTGGCAAAGATGCCCAGCTGGCCCGAGGCGATGAACTTTTTCAGCCGGTCCTGCACTTCCTTAATCTGCTGGGGGCTGTTGCCCTTCCAGTCCGACAATTTCTGGCCGAGCATGGCTGTGGCCTGTACGTCAGCAGTGGTGGCCGAGACGATGTCCACCCAGTCGAGCGCGCAGAGTTGGTAGAAATGGACCATGTGGTCCTGGATGCCATGCGCGCCGATAATCATGTTGCGGATGTACTGGGCGTTGAGCGGAATCTCCATCTTCAGGGCATCTTCCACCGCTCGCACCGAGGCAACCGCGTGGACCGTGGTGCACACGCCGCAAATGCGCTGGGTGTAGGCCCAGGCGTCGCGCGGGTCGCGGCCCTGGAGGATGATTTCAATGCCGCGCCACATCTGCCCTGACGACCAGGCATTGGTGATCATGCCATTGTCAACTTCGCAATCTATGCGCAGATGGCCCTCGATTCGGGTGACTGGATCAATGGTTATTTTCTTGGCCATATTGTTCTCCTTTCCGTTCCTGTTGCCAGGGGATGGTTAATACTGGGTAGAGTTCTCCGCGAGGACTGGCAATCACGCGGGTCAGGACGCATCCCAATCATCGGTGTTGGTTGTCTTGCCATCATCGGTGTTGGTTTTCTTTTTGTCCAGCTTCTGGGTGACCACCCGCAGGGCCGTGCCGGCCACCAGCAGGGTGCCAATTAGGGCCGGTACATGGGAGACGTAGTCCCAGGTGTAATCCGGATAGACACTGTTGGTGATCTTGGGGTTGAAACCCAGCTTGTCGAACTCCACCCCGGCGAGGAACAGGTACTGGGTGCCGCCGGCCTCGTCCAGGCCATAGACGTGGTCGACATACTCGGCCACCACCTTTTCGGTGCGCTCGTCACCGTCCACCCGCTTCACCGGATAGTCGTAGGTCTCGCCGGGCTTGAGCGCCAACCGCCGCTTTGCCT
>JAVEYP010000168.1:0-5207 GCA_034003445.1 Desulfobulbus sp. | reverse complement strand
GGTCGACATGCTCATCGCCCCTGAGAGTCGGGCGGCCAGCCAGAACGAGTTTTCCCGCCTGCTTCGTGATGGCCAGTCAGAGGTGAATTTCCAAGCCGTGTTGCAGACCCGCGACGGCCAGCGACGCATCATCGATTGGCATGGCTCCATCCGTCCAGACATCGACCACGGGCGGATCGGGCTGGTCCTGTTTGGCATTGATACCACGCCCAGGATGGCCGAGAACCAGGCCCTTAACCATGCCCTCGATAAGTGGGAGAACATCTTCACCGCGGTGCTCGATCCGGCCCTGATTGTCAGCCAGGATGGCGTCATTCTCGACGTCAATCCGGCCACCATGGCCAAGGCTCACCGTGTGCGCGAAGAGATCATCGGCCATGGGGTCTGCGAGATCCTTCACGGCGGCCGGGCACCCGGGTCCGTCTGCCCGCTGGAGACCCTGCTTGACAAACGCACGAGCAGCAACTTTGAGACCGAGTTGCGCGGATTGGGCGGTAATTACCTGCTCAACGTCAGCCCGCTGCGCGAGTATGAGGGCAAGAGCGGCGCGGCCCTGCTGCTCGCCCGAGACCTGACCGAGGAACAGCTGCGCAAGGCCGAGGCCTTCCGCGCAGCGCAGCTCGCCTCGGTGGGCGAGCTGGCTGCCGGCGTAGCCCACGAGATTAACAACCCGATCAACGGGATCATCAACTATGCGCAGATTCTTCTCGACTCAGGGCAGCCCGAGGCCAACGCCAACTTTCTGCGCAGCATCATCAAGGAGGGGCAGCGCATCGCCGGCATCACTCGGAATCTGCTCGAATTTTCGCGTAAGCGAGAGGAATCGCCGGAACCGGTGGACATCCCGGCGCTGATCCAGCACTGCCTTGAGCTGATCGGCCACCAGTACCAGCTGGACGGTATCACCCTGGTGAAAGAATACGCTGAGGGTCTGCCACTTGCCTTCTGTAACCCCCAGCAGATACAGCAGGTGTTGCTCAACGTGTTTAGCAACGCCCGCTATGCCCTTAACCAGCGCTACCCTGCGCCCCAAGCCGACAAGCGCATCGTCATCAGCGTCACCGGCAAGGGCCGAGCGGGGCGCCAGTACCTCCACCTGGCGATCACTGACTACGGCACCGGCATCGAACATCATATCATGGACCGGCTCATGGACCCCTTCTTCTCCACCAAGGTCAAAGGCGAAGGCACTGGCCTGGGGCTGAGTATCAGCCACAACCTCATCCACGAGAACAAAGGCAGTTTCCGTATCAAGAGCCAACTGGGTAAATATACAACTATTTTCATCGATCTGCCAGCAGCGGCAGGAGGGCAGGCAAGCCATGCCTGAAAAAACACGGTTCATCGGTCAGCTGGGTATCCTCTTCGTCGTTGTCGCGGTGCTGCTCGCGCTCATGGACCAGCAGATGCTCACCGGTCCCGAGACGCTGACGCAGTGGCCCTTTGCCCTCTTGTCCCTGCTGGTCCTGGTCGGTCTGTTTGGTATCGTTGCCTTTCTTGTCAACCATCGCCTGGGCGCACTGATCGAAAGAAGCAACGACCTGGAGGAACAGCTCGCAGCGGTCCGGGACGAATGCGAAAACAACCGCAACGAACTTGAGGAGCGGGTGGACCGCCGCACCTTCGAGATTTCCGTGGCCAATGCCTCGCTCAACCGTGAGATCGCCGAGCGTATTCAAGCGGAAGCCGAGATGCGCCAGCTCCAGCAACGCATGGAACTGATCCTCGAATCCGCTGGTGAGGGCATCTTTGGGCTCGACATTGAGGGCCGAGTGACCTTTGTCAACCGGGCCGCGGCACGCATGCTTGGTTGGGCGCCGGACGACCTGGTCGGGTTGTCGCACCATAATCTTATTCACCACACCCGCGCCGACGGCTCGCCTTATCCTGTGGCCGATTGCCCGATTCACCAAGCCTACCGGGACGGCAAGGTGCACTTTGGCGCGGACGAGGTCTTCTGGCATAAGAATGGCCAGAGTTTTCCCGTGGACTATATCAGCACGCCCATCCACGAGAATCGGCAACTGACCGGAGCGGTGGTGGTCTTCCGTGACCTGACCGCAGTGACCGGATTGCGCACCGCGGAGGAAACGACGTGAACAGCAACGAACCGGACAACGCCATCTTGGTCATCGACGACGAAGAGAGCCTGCGCGACACCTTCCAGTTTTTCCTCCAAAACGAGGGCTACAGCCCGGTGGTGACGGCCTCGACCTACGAGGAGGCGCTGCGCGAGATCAACGACCGCCGCTTCGATTTGATTATCAGTGACATCGTGCTTGGCGGCAGCACCGGCATCGACCTGCTCAGGCGGGTGCGCGAACTCGGCCTGACCTGCCCGGTGGTGATGATCACCGGCTATCCGACGGTGGAGACCGCAGCCGAGGCTGTGCGCCTGGGCGCCTTCGACTACATTCCCAAGCCGGTGGAGAAACAGACGCTGCTCAAGACCGCCCGTTTGGCGCTGCGCCAGCACCAGCTCGAACAGGGACAGCGCCGAGCTGAACAGGAGCGAGAACGCTACCGCACCTTTCTCGAAACAGTGTTCATGAGTGTGGCCGACAGCATCGTCACCGTGGACATGAACCTCGGCATCATGGAGATGAACCCATCGGCACGGCTGTTGTTCAACGAACTCGAACCCGGTCTGAGCGAACACAACAGTATCGCCAAACTGTGCAGCCGCGACGAGTTCGCGCCGCTCAAGAAAGACCTGCTGCAGGCGTTGAAAACCGGTGGTGAGATCAGCTCGCGCAATTTTGAATGCCAGGGGGCCGGGCGCCGAAAAAAGGTGCTGAGTGTTTCCACTGCGCCGCTCAAGGATGGCGCCGGCGGCTTGGCCGGGGCGGTGATGGTGCTGCGCGACCAGTCGCCGGTCGAGACCGGGCCAACTGGCCGCCGTCAGCAGTTCCACCGCTTTCTTGGCGTCAGCGATGCCATGCAGGCGGCCTACACCATGATCGAGAACGTCGGTCGGGTCGACCTGGCCGTGCTTATCACCGGCGAATCGGGCACCGGCAAAGAACTGGCCGCCGAGGCGCTGCACCTGGAAAGCCACCGCCGCAACCGGCCGCTGGTCAAGGTCGACTGTACCGCCATTCCCGAATCGCTGCTCGAAAGCGAACTGTTCGGACACCGCAAGGGCTCGTTCACGGGCGCTGACCGTGACCGCCTCGGCCGCATCCTGCAGGCGGACGGCGGCACCCTGTTCCTTGACGAGATCGGCGACATTTCCTCGCTCATGCAGCTGCGCCTCTTGCGCTTCCTGCAGGAGAGTACCTTTTACCCGGTGGGGCAGGATACTCCACTGCGCGTCGACGTCCGGGTGATCACCGCCACCAACGTGGACCTCAAGGAAAAGGTACGCAGCGGCGCCTTCCGCGAGGACCTCTACTTTCGTTTGCGCGTCATCGACATCATCCTGCCACCCTTGCGCGAACGCGGGGACGACATCCTCCTGCTTGCCGACCATTTCATCGCCCGCATCGCTCCCAAGATCGGCAAAACGATCAACGGCCTGTCCGATCAGGCGCGGCAGTTGTTGCTCCAGCACCGCTGGCCGGGCAACGTCCGCGAACTCGAGCATGTGATCCAGCGTGCCTGCGTCCTCTGCTCGGGGCCGACCATCAGCACCGACCACCTCCCGCTCGATCTTACCAGCCCGTCCGGCCCGGCCGAACGGACCGTGTTTGCTGACACCTTCCACAGTCAGCCGGTTGAACCGTCGAGCGTCGCACCGGCCTCTACCCTTTCCAGGGCCGATCGCATCCTCCAGGCCCTGCACAAGACCGGCGGTAACAAGGCCAAGGCCGCCCGTCTGCTGGGCATCGACCGGACCACCCTGTACCGTAGGATTAAGGAACTGCGTCTCGATCTCTCTCAGATGGATTTCTGAGCCATGCCACACTTACGTTGCCACACAATTGTAGAAATTCTACGGTTGTGTGGTTTTTTTTTGTGGCAGATCACGCTGCGTGCCGCTGTATCCGGCCGGCACCGCAAGCACCGTCTTTTAATTTATCAAAGCACTGTTTTTCCGTAACAAAAATGTTTTTTTTGAGGCGCTTTGTGACAAGTCAGGCTTACTTGTGGACCGAACATCGCCGGATGATGAATAAAGATTCAGTAAAAAATTAAGAAAAAACAGAATGTTGGATATGTATTGGAAAAATCCGTCATGAATATGGCACTGCCTGTGCAAACGTGCGCAACAAAGCGGATAGGTTCACCTAAGCAACCGAGACTAACATCCATGCAGAAT
Source organism: Desulfobulbus sp. (assembly GCA_034003445.1). GTDB lineage: Bacteria > Desulfobacterota > Desulfobulbia > Desulfobulbales > Desulfobulbaceae > Desulfobulbus. The sequence goes on along the minus strand of JAVEYP010000168.1, from coordinate 946 downwards.
TCCGGAGAGCACGCGCAGGAGATGCTGCAGCAGGCCTTTCATCGGTGGTTCCCCACCGAGGAGTCCTGCGTCGCCTACCTGTTCCCCCTGCGCTGGCCGCATGGCTTCGTCTGTCCGTTCTGCAGCAACCGCCATCCGCACCTTGCCCCGCAACGCTATCTGACCTGTACGGTCTGCGGCAACCGCAGTTCATTGACCACCGGCACGATCATGCATGGTGTCAAGCGGCCGCTCAGAGACTGGCTGCTGGCCATCTGGTGGTTCAGCGGCTCTCAGTTCGATACCAGCGCCAAAGAACTGCAGCGGCTGCTCGGCGTCTCCTGTTACCAGACCGCCTGGGCATGGTTACAGAAGCTGCGACAGGTCATGGGCGCGGTGGACACCGCGCGCTGCCGGGGCGTGGTGGAGATCGGTGGTCACGCGGTGACACCTGCCCGGAAGCGCGGGGAGCAGGCTCTGATCCTGGCGGCGACTGAAACCGTTCCCAACCTGGGTGTTGTCGGCCGCATTCGCCTGCGTCACGTACCGTGGTTCACGGGAAAATATCTTCTCACCTTTCTCGAGGACACAGTGGCCGAGCGCAGCTGCTTGCTCACCAGTGACGAGCAACTCCATCGGCTGCTTCCGGCCGCCGCGGCGTGGCTCGTTTCACCCCTGCAGGCGGACGTGGCGCCGCGTACCGGCCGGCTCTGCCGCAGTTTCGAGGCCTACCTGCACAGCGTCCATCGTGGCGGGGTTACGGTCAGGCACCTGCAGCTCTATCTCAACGAGTTCTGTTTTCGCAACAACTCCGGTCTGCTTGCCGATCATCCGACGATGTTCCGCACTCTGCTCGCGGGTATTTTTCACGAGCAGGGCGGGCCGGGTGGACAGGCGGTCAGGTGGCACTGATGAGAACCCCGGTCCAGATTGGCCTGTTGCTGCTGACGCTCACCGCAGTGGCGGT
>JAVEYP010000167.1:0-5214 GCA_034003445.1 Desulfobulbus sp. | reverse complement strand
GTCAACGCAGACCTCCTCCCCGCTAGCCTAGAGGAGGCCGAGGAGCAGGCCTTGGGGGCCCATCCGGAGCTCAGGTCAGCCAACGCCGACATCCAGGCCCGGCGTAAGCAGGACGAGGTAGCGAAAAGCCCGTTCATGCCCATCGTCGACTTCGAGCTGGACCAGATCTACGAAGAAGACACCAACTACAGCTCGTATTATGACGTAAACAACGAGCGCGAGGACCTGCGCCTGTTCCTGCGACTGCGCTACAATCTGTTCAACGGCTGGAAGGATGTGGCCCGAAAGCAGGAGACCTTCGAACTCGTCAACGAGGCAAGAGAAATCCGTAACCATACCCACCGCCAAGTAATCGAATCGGTTCGCCTCTCCTGGCGAGCGCACGAGGCAGCCAAGCAGAAAGTCGAATACCTCCGACAGCGGCAGCAGTTTGCCGCGGCCACCGCCACTGCCTACACCAAACAGTGGAACATCGGCGGACGCACCCTGCTCGACGTGCTCGATGCCGAGGCCGAGCGGATCGACGCGGCCCGACAGCTGACCACGGCCGAGTATGATGGTCTTTATGCGCGCTACCGGATCCTCAATGGTACCGGTCGACTGCTGCCCGTCCTGCAGCTGGCCTGGCCCGAGGAGGGCGGGGTCGCCGACGAGAACGCGCCCGCGCAAACACAGCGGCCGCAGCCCGAGCCGACCCGTGTTTCCCTGAACACGACCACGGTCCAGTAAGGGTCGATCACAAGGCCCCTCGGTTTCCGGCATGCCCCTTGTCCACGCAAGCGGGCGCGCCGGGCTTACGGGCCTGTGTTGCCACCGGCCGCTCCTGGCTATCCCGCTCCTCTTCCCTGCCCGCCCCCGGTGACCCGATGGACCGCGGCGCACTCCGCACCCTTTCCAGCCGTCTGCCTGCCCTCCTGACCGCGCTCCTGCTAGGAGCCCTCGCCGCCGCCCCGGTGCAGACCAACGAGCAACTCATCCTGCCCGAACGGACCCTCCAGCGGGCGGAAGAGCAGTACGGACCGGGTGCCCGTGAGCGCCTGCTGGCTTGGCAGGAACTCCTCCGTACCGGACGCACGGATGATGACAGGACAAAAATTGAACGGGTCAATCGATTTTTCAACCGGCTGAGATTTATCGACGACGCCATCCACTGGCAGAAGGCAGACTACTGGGCCACGCCCGTCGAGTTCCTCGCCAGCGACGGCGGTGACTGCGAGGATTTCGCCATTGCCAAATATTTTACCCTGCTCGACCTTGGCATCGATGAGCACAAGCTGACTCTCACCTACGTCAAGGCGCTCAAGCTCAACCAGGCCCACATGGTGCTCACCTACTACCCCTCGCCTAGAGCCGAACCACTCATCCTCGACAACCTCGTCGAGGCCGTCCTGCCCTCGTCCGAACGGACCGACCTGCTACCCGTTTACAGCCTCAACGGTTCCGGTCTGTGGCTGGCCAGGGAGCGTGGCCGCGGCAAGTTGGTCGGGGAGAGCAGCGGCCTGCAGCGCTGGCAGGAGATGCTCGCGCGCATGGCCCTAGAGTTCAACCAGGAGAACTCCCGATGACCCTGTTCCGACAACTGCTCTTCTACGCTTGCATCACCCTGGCTTGTCTGTGTGCCGGCCTATGGCTGGGAGAGCTCAAGCGAACCCGCGATTTTCTCGTCAACCAGCTCGAATCGCACGCCCAGGATACAGCCACCGCACTCGGCCTGTCGCTCACCACCCTAACCAGCGGCGTGGATGTGCCGGCCATGGACAGCATGGTCCGCGCCCTGTTCGACCGCGGCTACTACCGCCAGATCCAGCTGCGGGACGTCGAGGGCCGGTTGCTTATCGACCGCCAGGCCCCGATCAGCCTCGCCCAGGTGCCCTCCTGGTTTGTTCGCCTGGTGCCGCTTACCGCACCCCGGGCCACCAGCCTGGTCATGGACGGCTGGCGCCAGGCCGGCGAAGTGAGTGTGGAAAGTCACCCCGGCTACGCCTATCAGGCCTTGTGGAGGGCCGCCCGCGACCAAGCGCTGGGTTTTGCCGTGACCGCGCTAGCCGTCGCCGTACTTGGCGGGCTCGGCCTGCGCGGCCTGCTCAAGCCACTGCGCAAGGTGGAGGAACAGGCCCTGGCCCTGTGCGACCGTCTCTTCTACATTCAGGAAGCCATCCCGCGCACCCGCGAACTGCGCCGCGTGGTGCTGGTCATGAACCACATGACCACCCGCATCCGCGAAATGTTCGACGAGCAGGCGGCCGTGGCCGACACCCTCTTGCAGCGTACCTACAAGGATACACTGACCGCTACCGGCAACCGGCGCTACCTCAGAGCCCAGGTCAAAACAAGGCTGGAAGGAAAGGAAGGCGAGGCCAAGGGGAGCTTCCTGCTCGTCCGGGTGGAGGACCTGCAAACGCTCAACCTCCACAAGGGCTACCAAGCGGGCGACCAGTTGCTCCGGGATGTCGCCGCCATCATCCAACAGGTTTGCCACGACCTACCCGAGGCGGTCATCGCCCGGCTCGGCGGCGCCGAGTTCGCTCTCTTTCTCCCCAACGCCGATAAAAACACCGCCGCGCGCGCCGCTGACGCCATCCTCGACCACATCCGTCGTCACGCGGCGGCCAGCCTGCCCGATGCCCGTATCGTCGCGGCCAGCGGCGGGGTGATTTACGGGCGGCCAGCCTCATTCAGCGAATTGCTGGCCAAGGCTGACTCTGCCCTGGGCCAGGCGCTCTACAACACCAACGGCGGCTCCGTATTTATGCCGCTGGCCGACGGGAACAGTGCCATGCCGGCAGCCAAGGGGGAGTGGAAGGCCCTGCTGGAGCGCGTCCTCGCTCAGCGAGCCGTGACCTTCTACCACCAGCCAACGGTCCGCCACCGCGACAAGGACCACGTACTTTTTCACGAAATTCTCACACGGGTGGTCGACCCGGCCGGCCGCCTGCTCTCCGTCGGCCTCTTTGTGCCCATGGCCGAGCGGCTCGGCTTCATGCCGGCTCTTGACCGGTTGATCATTGAGCGCTTGCTTGAGGAATCGCTGGTAACACTCGCGCCGCCGCGGCTCAGCGTCAATCTGTCGCCCGTGTCACTTGCCAACGCAGAATTCCGCGCGTGGCTGCAGCCGCGCCTGGCCGTTTTTGCCACCCGAGGCGTGCGCGTCAACTTCGAGTTCCCCGAGTTTCGCGCCTTGCGCCACATTGGTTTAATCCGGGACTTCGCCGCCACCGTGAAACAGCACGGGCACCGCATCGGCATTGACCACTTTGGTATGGGCCTGCTGCACTTCGGCTATCTCAAGTCCCTCTTGCCCGATTACGTCAAGATTGATCGGGCGATCGTCGACGAACTGCACGACGAACAAAGCGACAGCTATTTCTACATCACCTCGCTGTGCAGCGTAGCGCACAGCCTGGACATCAAGGTGATCGTCGGAGGGATTGAGACCGAGGCGCAGTGGCACACTCTGGCGCCGATCCGCCTCGACGCGGTCCAGGGATTCTGGATCCGCAAGCCTGCCCCCCTGCACGGGACCGAGGCCTGAGCGCTCAAAGGACGTCGTCGACCAGCAGGTGGCCGCTTTCCAGCTGCTGCCGAATCCGTTTGCGGCCACTCAGCTTTTCCTGGGCCGCGGCAGGCAGTTCGGTAAACAGGATGAGATTCTTGTCGATGAGCAGGTCGACAAGGTCCTCAAGCACGCGGACGATGGAGTTGTCCGACAGGGCCAGCAACTGCGCTAGGGCATCGAGTTCGCCGGAGGTCCTAAGGAAGGCGAGCACCTCTTCATCCAGCAGGGAGAGCCGCTCCAGTCCCTGCCTTCCAACGCTGTTACGAATGGCGACGATTGTGCCGCCCTCGTCCCGTTCGATGCACAGCATAGCGATTCTCCTTGTCCTGCACTTGATTCGACTGTTGAGCCTGTGATACACCTTTTATATCATAGGACAATCCTCTTCCACAATGCACCTTTGTCAGCAACAATGACCGAACAGCACCCCCGGCCCACCAGTGACGCCTGGCTCCAGGCTGACAACGCGGGAGCGATCGATGACCCGCTCACCGACTGTCTGATCCAGCTCTGCCGGCTGTACAACCTGCCGGCGACGGCCACCGCCTTGCGCGCCGGCCTGCCGCTGGTCGACAACCGGCTGACCGTGGAGTTGTTCCCCCGGGCCGCTGAGCGGGCTGGGCTCTCGGCGCGGCTCGTCAAACGCCCGCTCGCCCGCATGACCGGCTTGGAACTGCCCGCCGTGCTGCTACTCGCCGACGGTCGCTCCTGCGTGCTCGTCGCTCTCGACCGGGAGGCCAGCGAGGCCACTCTGCTGTTGCCGGAAACCGGGCTGGGCGAGACGCGCCTGGCCGTGGACGCACTCGAGCGCCTCTACGCAGGCCACGCCCTGTTTGCTCGTCCCAGGTTCCGTCAGGACGGCCATCTCAACCACGGGGTCGACAACGCCACCAAGAATTGGTTCTGGGGCGTCTTGTTCAGGTCCTGGCGGATCTACAGGGATGTGTTGCTCGCCTCCCTGATGATCAACCTGTTCGGCCTGGCCGGTCCCTTCTTCACCATGATCGTCTACGACCGGGTGATCCCCAATCTGGCCTTCGAGACGCTGTGGGTACTGGCGTTCGGCATCGGCGTGATCTACGGCTTCAGCCTGCTGCTACGCGGCCTGCGTGGCTATTTCGTCGACGAGGCCGGCAAAAAGGCGAACCTCCGTATTTCTGCGGCCCTGCTCGAAAAGGTGCTCGGCCTGCGCCTCGAGGTCCGGCCAAAATCGGTCGGAGCCTTCTCCAAGAACCTGCAGCAGTTCGAAGCCGTGCGTGACTTCATCACCTCGTTTTCGATCACCGCGCTCATCGACCTGCCCTTCATGTTGCTCGGCCTCGCCGCCATCTGGTACCTGGGCGGGCCGATCGTGTACATCCACGTCACGGCGATCGCGCTCATGGGACTGTTTGCCCTGGCAGTGCAGGCACCCTTGAAAAAGGCGGTGGAAAAGAGCTTTGCCGCCTCGGCGCAAAAGAACGCCATCCTCGTCGAGGGCCTTTCCGGGATCGAGACGATCAAGATGCTCAGAGCAGAAAGCCAGATCCAGCGCGCCTGGGAGGAGGCGGTCAGCTACATCGCCACCTGGAGCAGTCGCTCGCGGCTGTTCTCCTCCGCGGTAACCCATATTTCTGACTTCATCATGAACCTGACGGTGGTGGGCGTGCTCATTACCG
>JAVEYP010000166.1:0-5219 GCA_034003445.1 Desulfobulbus sp. | reverse complement strand
CCCCACCCTGTCCTGAACGCCGGATAGAGAGGGCAGGAGGAAGACATGCTATATTGGTGATTAATTTCGCCAGCCTTGGTATCATTTGCACCCACGAGACTCTGGGCGGAAACGGCCGATACGCCGGAGACAGACTGCAATTGACGGTGGCTGAATGCGCGGACCCAGTATCCACAGGGCGGAGCGCTGTCAGCAGCCGCTAGGGCGCGCAGTTACTGGCCACCTTTTACCAAAAACGGAGGATGAGTTCCATGAACAAACGTATCCTGATCACACTCCTGACCGTGGGGTTCCTGGCTTCTACATTGATGCTGACCGGCTGTTCCTCGATGAGGAAATCCAGACCCGTCGATGATGTCGGCGGTCTGCCGCAGGTCGCAAGCTTTGCCGATGACATTAAGGACATTAATGTGCCGTCCGAACTCATCTGGGACCGTAAGAGCTCAATGAGTATCAAGACTGAATCGTTTCGGGGTGGCATCTGGCAGTACAACGGGCGGACCGAAATCCTATCCCTCAAGGACTATCTGGTCAACTCGATGCGCGACAACAAGTGGAAACTTGTGGGGGAAACGACCTCCAAAGATATCATGCTTGCCTTTACCAAACCTAGCCAGACCTGCATGATGGTTATCTCCGACGGTCTCTTTGGGCGGGTGAGTCTCACCTTGTACATCTCCATCGACAAGACGGCCGCGGCAGGTATGAATCCTTTTGGCGAACCTGTCAATCAGTAATTGCCCTCTATGTCTGGACTGCAGGGAAAAAGAATCCTCTTCGGAGTGACTGGGTCTATCGCCGCCTACAAGGCGGCTGAGTGGGTACGGGCCTTGGTCAAGGAAGAGGCGATGGTCACCGTGATACTTACCGAGGTGGCCGGCCGGTTCGTCTCCGCCTTGACCTTTGCTGCCCTTTCCGGCAACCCGGTGTACCAGGACATGTTTGACGAAGCGCCGGACCAGGTCATGGCGCACATCAACCTGTCGCGTGAGCACGATGCCATCGTCGTGGCGCCGGCCACGGCGCAGACCATGGCACGGCTCGCCGCCGGCATGGCGGACAACCTGCTGGCCTCGGTCATCTTAGCCGCACGCATCCCCGTGCTTGTCTGCCCAGCGATGAACTCCGCCATGCTTGCGCACCCCGCCACTCAGGAGAACATCGTGAGGCTCCGCCATTTCGGTTATCACATGGTGGAGCCGGCGAGCGGTTCACTTGCCTGTGGAGAGAGCGGGGCAGGGCGCCTGCCCGATTGGGAGGTGGGCCGCGAGGCCCTGCTGGGCCTGTTCGCTCCGCAGGATCTGAAAGACCTGGGCGTCCTGATCACCGCTGGGCCGACACGCGAGCCCATCGACCCGGCGCGGTACATCAGTAACCGCTCGAGCGGTAAGATGGGCTATGCCCTGGCGCGCACCGCGAGCCGCCGGGGCGCGAAAGTAACCTTGATCAGCGGGCCTGTGGGCCTACCTCCACCGCCCGGCGTCAAAATTGTCAGGGTGACGACCGCGGAAGAGATGGCGGTGGTGGTCGCCAAACAGGCGAAAGCGGCTCAGATCATCGTCAAGTCGGCGGCAGTGGCCGATTTTCGGCCGGCGGCTTACCAAGAGCAAAAAATTAAGAAGCGCCAGGCCGGGCTGCAAATCGAACTGGTAAAAAACACCGATATCCTTTTGGAATTGGGTCGAAAAAGACGTCCCGGTCAATTGCTGGTCGGCTTTGCCGCGGAGAGCGGTAACCACGAGGCTGAGGGCCGCCGCAAACTGAAAGAGAAGAATCTGGATCTGATCGTCGTCAACGATATCCTCGGCCGGCAGACCGGTTTTGACGTGGACACCAACCGGGTGACCCTGATTGACAGGGCCGGAAGTCTTGTCCTGCCACTTCTGAGCAAAGAGTCCACCGCAAACCGTATTTGGGACAAAGTTGTGGCCCTGCTTGCAGGCGGACTAACCACGGGTAGTTTGGGTCTGGTGGACTAATGGCAATGGAAATCAGCCGATCAGAACAGAAGCGCAGGGTTCAAGAGGTGGGCAAGCTGGTCGTTGAACTTGCCAGCTTACCGCCCCAGGCCATTGGCAGCGCGCCGTGTAACGAGACCATCCGGGAGTTGCTGCAGGCGGCTGGCACGCTCTCTGGCGGGGCGCGTCAGCGGCATCTCAAATATCTTACCAAACTGCTTAAAACAGAGCCGCTGGACGAACTCTACGCCTATGTCAGTCGGTACAGGGGCAAGGGGCTGACGGAGCGGAAACAGTTCCGTGAGTTGGAACAGTACCGTGATGCCCTTGTCAACGAGGCCATCGAGGAACAGCGTCACTGCGCGGCGATGCAGCTCGACTGGGAGGACGCCTGGCACAGCCGCACTCTCGCAGAACTTGCGAAAAAGATGCCGGGGATCGATGTTTCTACCCTCACCCGGCTTGCCTCTCTCTTTGCCCGAACCCGTAATCCTCGCCACAGCCGGGAAATCTTCCGCTCGCTGCGCGCCGCCCTGGAACAGCAGCAGCGCGCCAGTGGAGCCGAACGGTAGCAGCGCTACCACTCTGCTCGCAAGCAAGGCCACTGGGGCAGACTCCGGTTGTGGTCACTCCGCTTTTTTCATTCTCCGTGCATAGCTCGCCGCTTCCATACCGGCAATGCACCCCTCTCCCACGGCCTTGGCCATCTGGTAGGGGGGACCGCTGATATCGCCGGCAGCATAAATACCGGGGATGTTCGTCTCTTGTTTTTTGTTCGCGGCAATGTATTTGAAGGACTCAGAGTCGAGTTGCACGCCTATCTGTGTGGCAAGTTCGAGGGCGCCCTTGGAGCCCAGTTCGATGAACAGACCCTCGGTTTCCAGCGTCTGCCCATCGGCCAGTACCACGGAGGTAACGCCCTGTTCGCCGTTGACCTGCTTAACGGTGCTGGTAATGCATTCGACTCGACTGCTCTCGAGCCGCTCCGCCAACTCCCGGGACACGTCAAGTTGTTCGCTGACCAGGTAGACCTTTGAGGCATATTCAAGCATCGTCAACGCTCCGTCTACGGCCGCGCTCCGATCGCCGGTGATGGTGACCACCGAGTTCCGGAAGAAATTAGCGTCGCAGTCCACGCAGTAGCTGACGCCACGGCCCAAAAGTTCCTTCTCTCCAGGGACATTGAGTTTCTTCTTGGCAACACCCATGGAGAAGATAAGCGCACGGGCAACGATGCTCCGACCACTTTCGAGTTCCAGGTTGAACACCTCATCGTCCTGGACGATTTTGAGCACATCTTCGGAGGAGACCTCGGTCCCAAATTCGCTAGCCTGCTTGATGCCGTTTTGCAGCAGCGCGGCGCCGATGGTGACTCCGGGCACAAACGCATAATTTTCGATGTGCGCTCCGTACAGAGCCGAATTTTCGATCCGTCCCAGCATCAGGACACGGGTCTTTCTTCTCGCGGCGTGAATGGCTGCCTGGATCCCTGCTGGTCCGGCGCCGATGATGACCACGTCGTAGGTCGATTCTTTCATGTCGGTCTCCTTCGTACTTGTCTGTCAAAAAAACGGGCCCGCTCACGGACGACTCGTAGAATATCCGATATATTACGGTATTTCTACACCATCTCCAGAACGAGGTCGACAGAATTATTTATTTTGAATATAAGTCGCGGTTGTTGTAAAAGGCGCCCCCGATGCCTGTGGAGGGGCAATCCTCATGGTTGCCTCAAGGGCAGCGCTACCCGCTACTAGGCCGTCTGTCCGACGGCCATGGCACGGATTGCACCGCACGGAAAGGGGCTTTTTTGCGACCGGGAGAAGGCAGTAGGGGATAGGCGGGTTGTTCGGGAGCGCCCGGCAACAGGAGATAACACTACAGGACGGTAGCTCGTGGAATTAACAATTTTCAAAATGATGATCAACGCCGGTTTGGTGGTTAAACTGGTCATGATTACTCTGGTTATTTTTTCCATCGTCTCCTGGACCATTGTCATCATGAAGGAACTCATGTTCAGGAAGGCGAAAAACGCCTCACTGGACTTCCTCGATGCCTTTTGGGACAGCAAAACTTTGAACGAGGCCTATGAGTCGGCGCGTGCCCATCCGCTGAGCCCAGAAGCCGCCGTTTTTGTCGCCGGCTACAATGAACTGAAAAAGATCAGCGCGGCCCGCAGCGGGGGCAACCCGCCGGCTACCCTGGAAATGCAACTGGCCACCATGGACAATCTCAAACGGGCGGTGCGCAAGGCGCAGTTCCTCGAGTCGGACCGCATGTCACGCTCCGCCCCCTTCCTCGCCACCACTGGCAGCGCTACCCCGTTCATTGGGTTGTTCGGAACCGTTTGGGGCATAATGACCTCCTTTCAGGACATCGGCCAGCGGGGCTCTGCTTCCCTGGCGGTTGTCGCCCCCGGTATCTCCGAAGCGCTGGTGGCCACCGCCATGGGTTTGGCCGCGGCTATTCCTGCGGTTATCTTCTATAATTATTACTCCAACAAACTGGCCGAAGTGGAGTCGGACGTCGAGAGTTTCAGCACTGATTTCATCAACCTGATCGAGCGGGATATCCTCACCAGGACGTGAACCCATGGGGCCGATAGGAAACAATAAAGGCAAGCGACACTTTGTTGCGGAAATTAACGTTACGCCGCTGGTCGACGTTATGCTGGTGTTGCTTATCATCTTTATGGTGACCGCGCCGATGATGACCCAGGGGCTGGAGGTCGACCTGCCCGAGGCTACAACCAAGGCCCTCAAACAGCAGGAGGACCCGCTCGTGGTCACCATTCATAAGGAAGGTGACGTCTACCTGCAAAAAGAGCCGTTCACCTCCGACGCCTTGCTGGAGCAATTGGCGTCCATGTCGCCGGAGCAGAAGAAAGAGGGAATCTACCTCAGGGCTGATAAGAATGTGGCCTACGGCGTGGTGACCACGACCATGGCGGCCATCCATCGTGCGGGATTCGACAAGATTGGCATGATCACCGTTCCGGCGGAAAAGGACAAATAAGGCGCCTGGTTGCCGAGCCGTGGATTACATCGAGTCAGACTTCTACCTCCGCCAGCGCCAGGGGGACCGACGTTGGGGCTTGGCTGCGGCGATCGCGGTAACACTGCATGCTGCCGTTATTTTGTCGATCCTGTTTATGCCGTCCCTGTTTGTCAGCAAGCCGATCGTGGAGGAAATCGTCTCGGTGAGCTTGGTGTCTATGGGCGATGTAGGCGATTCCACTCCTCCAGCGAGCGCACCACCCCC
>JAVEYP010000165.1:0-5245 GCA_034003445.1 Desulfobulbus sp. | reverse complement strand
GTTGGTCTCCGTTCGCTGATGGGTGCCGGATAATTTCTCGATACAATATCACATCTGCCTAATTTATCGATAAAAATCGAAATTTTACTGTACTTTTACTGCAGCTATTTTTCGAGGAACCCTTATGATGAAATTGGAAAGCGAGGCATTAGGAACAGAAAAGCAAAACTGCTCGTGCTGTTTGGGCTATATCGTGAGCCGAGGGAAAGCCACGCTTTTTCGGCCTGTCAGAATTGTATCGAGACAATCTTCGATGTTCCTAACCAAATTCGGGAGACAATGTTTCACAATTTCACATCCGAAGTTTTCCTTGCACATCAAATCACCCATTTCGAGATGATGCATCCGATGATAGACTACTGCGTAAAGCAATTAGCATCAGACGAGAGCTAACCAACCGCGACAGAACAAGGCGCTGCACCCGACCGCCTACAGCCCTACGCTCGTGCCTCGCTTCGGGCTTCCGGCGGCGGGTGAGCTTGTCGTTAGGCGCAAGAGGTGGAACGATCACGAAAACTGAACGGGCCACATGAGCCCGGACGTTTTGCAGCCAATGGAATCGAACGAAGGACGTACTTCAAGTATGAATGGCGAACAACCGAAGAACCCCCTGCATGGGGTCACTCTTGAGAGTGTTGTCGTGCAGCTTGTTGATCACTATGGCTGGGAAGAACTCGCTGATAGAATCACTATTAAGTGTTTCAAGAATAATCCTTCTGTGAAATCAAGCCTGCAGTTTCTGAGGAAAACTCCTTGGGCCAGAGGGAAAGTGGAGCGTCTGTATATCTCTACATTCATATTTTCGGGACGAGCCAAAAAACACACAAGCAGACGTCCAGGTGGACGCTAAACAACGGCACATTTTTCTCCGCAGAGTTGTCCAAGCCGCGGCTAGAGGTAGTCGCCTATTATCATATTTTCCTGTACATCTGCAGCTGCAAACCCGTAGCATGAAGCCTCGGCTCTACCCAACACACAGCCCTGACAGAGTCGAGTCCCCATGCTTACACTTAACCGGATAATGGCAAGGGTGACGGGGCGGCAGGTGCCCGCACCGTCACCTCTGGTGGAGGGGTCAGGTTCTGGGACTAATTATACAAAGTGCTGCCCACAAATTCTGCGAACAAGGCCGCTTATTGCGAACTGTTAGAAACAGTCGTACCATGTAGTGCTCTTTTAAAAAATAGTCTTGCAATAGGAAAATAAAATTTTAAATATCAACAGGTCAAAATACAACATGGATAAATTATTAAATGCAGAAGAAGTTCAAAATTTATTCACAAAATTTGCTTTTCCACTTGTAAACACTGCAATTACTGACCATCAGAAAAAGGTATCTCTTGGCATAGCTAAAATTTTATGGGTCACTCTTGTTGATGAAAATGATACAGAAAAACAAGTTTACACCATTCTTGATAAAATTTTTAAGGATAATCGTGAAGGTAATATAGGGGTAGGTTCTCTTTATTTTTTCAAAATGAAAAAAACTCTTTCAAAGAAAGAAATTAAACTACTACATTATTTTTATAGCATAGATGAAAATAGACGTTTACTGGAAGACTGGTTGGATTAAGTCATCTAAACTATGAAATTACTAACCAGTCAATACACTTGACCGGAAATAGCCGCGTTCTAAAATGTGGGCATCCCTCACGCTGGCAGGTTATTGCACCTTTATGTTCTACCCAAAGTCGAAGCGTGAGAGGTAATGTTGTCTCCTACATTGAGATGTGCCAAAAAGCAGGCGTGAGCCTACAGCGGGGCATGAATTTCCAATTAAAGGGGTGTCGTTCAGTCGTTCTTATGCTGTTCGCCCAAAGTCTCCATGTTGCGACGAGGTTCAAGGCGACAGAGTTGTACTCATAGACCAAGGACATGATACGTCGAAACCCAAAGAAATTTTTTGATCATCCCACGCTCCAACGTGGGAACAATCAAACGATCAACGAACATCCGCAGCAAAGAAGCCCCAAGGTCACTCCTCCCCTTCCCCGATACCCACGGCAACCCTTGCAGACCCAACCCCATGAGTAAACATACCTACGACGAATCCAAGATCAAGACGCTCAGTTCGCTGGAGCACATCCGCAAGCGGCCGGGCATGTACATCGGCCGGCTGGGCGACGGCTCCCACCCGGACGACGGCATTTACATCCTGCTCAAGGAGGTTTTGGACAACGCGGTCGACGAATACATCATGGGCTTTGGCAAGCGCATTGACATCCACATCAACGAGGACGGCCTTTGCCGGGTGCGCGACTATGGCCGGGGCATCCCGCTCGGCAAGGTGGTGGAGTGCGTTTCGGTGATCAACACCGGCGCCAAGTACAATACCGAGGTCTTCCAGTTCTCCGTGGGGTTGAACGGCGTGGGCACCAAGGCGGTCAACGCCCTGTCCTCCCACTTCACAGTCACCGCCTTCCGCGACAACCGTTTCAAGAGCGCGGTCTTTGCCCGCGGGCTGCTCGTAGAGGAAAGCGAAGGCGACACCACGGAAAAAAACGGCACGCTCGTTGAGTTTCTTCCGGACGAGGAACGCTTCCCAGGCTACCAGTACGACCCGCAGTATGTTGAACAGCGGCTGTGGCGGTACGCCTACCTGAACGCCGGGCTGACCCTGTACCTGGACAGTGAAGTTTTCCTGTCGAAAAACGGCTTGCTCGACCTGCTCGACCGCGAGGTGAGCAGCGAGTCCCTCTACCCGCCCATCCATTTTGTCGACAAAACGCTGGAATTCGCCTTTACCCACACCGACGACTACGGCGAGTCCTACTTCTCGTTTGTCAACGGCACCTACACCAGCGAAGGCGGTACCCACCTCTCCGCCTTTCGCGAGGGCATCCTCAAGGGCATGAACGAATTCACCGGCAAAAAGTACAACGGCCAGGACGTGCGCGACGGCATTGTCGGCATCCTCGCGGTCAAGGTGCAGGAACCGGTGTTCGAATCGCAGACCAAGAACAAACTCGGCAACACCGACATCCGCGGTGGCATCGTCACCGTGGTCAAGGACGCGGTGGCGACCCACCTGTACAAGTTCCCGGAAACGGCCGAGGTCTTTGTCGACAAGGTGCAGCGCAACGAGCGAGTGCGCCGCGAGTTACAGTCGGTCCGCCGCGACGCCAAGGCCAAGGCCAAGAAGATTGCCTTCAAAATCCCCCAGCTCAAGGACTGCAAATACCATCCCGCCCGCGGCAACGCCTCCAAGCCGGGCCGGGAGAACATGCTGTTCATCACCGAAGGACAGAGTGCTGCGGGCTCCATTGTCAGCGCCCGCGATCCCATGACCCAGGCCGTGTTCTCGCTCAAGGGCAAGCCGATGAATGTGCTCGGCCAGCGGCTCGACGTGCTCTATAAAAACGAGGAGATGTACTCGCTCATGCAGGCGCTCAACATCGAGGAATCGGTCGCTGACCTGCGCTACGACAAGGTTATCCTCGCCACTGACGCCGATGTTGACGGGCTGCACATCCGCAACCTGATGCTCACCTTTTTTCTCCACTATTTTGAACCGCTGATCAGGCTGGAGCGGGTCTACATCCTGGAAACACCGATCTTCCGGGTGCGCAACAAGGAGCAGACCATCTACTGTTACTCCGACCAGGACATGGACGCGGCCATGAAGACGCTCAAGGCCAAAAGCAAAGCAGATCGTTCCATTGAGACAACTCGGTTCAAGGGGCTGGGCGAGATCTCGCCGCCTGAGTTCAAGCAGTTCATCGACGCGGACATGCGTATCAAGCTGGTGCGGCTCGACCGGCTGAGCGAGGTGGGCCGGGTGCTCAAGTTTTACATGGGCAAGAACACGCCTGAGCGCAAACAGTACATCATGGACCACCTGATCACGAGGCCGGCATGAGTGAGACCAGCGAACGCGGCAAGCTGCACCAGCTGTTCGACACCAACTTCCTGGACTACACCTCCTATGTCATCCGCGAGCGGGCTATCCCGGACGCCGATGATGGTCTTAAGCCGGTGCAACGGCGCATCCTGCAGACGCTACATAACATGGACGATGGCCGCTTCCACAAGGTGGCGAACGTGGTCGGCGAAACCATGAAGCTGCATCCGCACGGTGATCAGTCGATCTTCGATGCTCTCGTCAATCTGGCCAACAAGAACTACCTGATCGACCGTCAAGGCAACTTCGGGAATATCTTCACTGGCGACCAGGCCTCGGCGCCCCGCTACATAGAGTGCCGGCTGTCGCCGCTTGCCCGCGAGACCCTATTCAACAAGGACCTGACCGAGTTTGTCGACTCCTACGACGGCCGCATGCAGGAACCGGTGCGGCTGCCGGCCAAGATCCCGCTGCTGCTGCTGCTCGGCGCCGAAGGCATTGCCGTGGGCATGGCCACCAAGATCATGCCGCACAACTTCGGCGAACTGCTCCAGGCCCAGATCGACTACCTGCAAGGCCAGGAGTTTGTCCTCTACCCTGATTTCCCGCGCGGAGGGATCGTTGATATCACCGACTACAACCACGGCAACGGTCGCATCCGTTGCCGGGTGCGACTGGCACAGCCGGATGCGCGCACCATCGTCATCACCGAACTGCCGGCGTCCATCACTACCCAGTCGCTCATCGAATCCATTGAAAAGGCGGCCAAGGCGAACAAGCTGAAAATTGCCTCGATCAACGACTACACCG
Source organism: Desulfobulbus sp. (assembly GCA_034003445.1). GTDB lineage: Bacteria > Desulfobacterota > Desulfobulbia > Desulfobulbales > Desulfobulbaceae > Desulfobulbus. Next base: position 594 of record JAVEYP010000165.1, on the reverse strand, counting down.
CCGAAAAGGTGGAAGTCGAGATCAAGCTGGCGCGCGGTGTGCTCGCCGAAGAGACCATTGACGCCCTGTACGCCTTCACCGATTGCGAGCTGAGCGTCTCCCCTAGCCTAATCGCCATCCAGGAGACCATGCCGCGGCAGCTAAACGTGGAGGAGGTTTTACGCCGCAACACCGACCACCTGCTCAACAACCTGCAGACCGAATTGACCATCGAACTGGATCGGCTGGACGCAAAATGGCACGCCCGCAAGCTGGAACAGATTTTCATTGAGGAACGGCTTTACAAACAGATCGAGGAAAAGACCAACTACAAGACGGTGATCAGCACCATTCGCGAGGCTCTAGCGCCCTACGCCAAGCAACTGCAGCGCAAGATCACCATTGAGGATGTGGAACGGCTGCTGGAGATCAAAATCCGGCGCATCTCGCGCTACGACATCAATCGGCAGGAAAAAGAAATCCGGGAGTTCGAAAAAACCATTGCCCAGATCAAAAAAGACCTGACCGATATGGTCAGCTTCACCATCCGCTTCCTCAAGGACCTGCTGGCCAGGTATGCGTCGTTGTTCCCTCGGCGGAGCGAACTGCGGGCCT
>JAVEYP010000164.1:0-5273 GCA_034003445.1 Desulfobulbus sp. | reverse complement strand
TGGTGCACCGCGGTGTAGCGTTTGGCCTCGTCGTCGTATTCGAGCAGGGGGAAGTCGGTCACCCAGAGGAAGCTAAAGCTGCCCGGCTCAATCAGCCCGAGTCTGCGGGCCAGTTCCAGGCGCAGTTCAGACAGTACCTGGTGCACGGTCCGGGCCTGGTCGGCGCCGAACAGGATCAGATCGCCGGGGCGGGCGTCGAGCGCCGTGGCCATGGCCACGATCTCCTCGGGGCTGAAGAACTTGGTGATCGGCGACTGCCACTCGTCTTCCTTAATCTTGATCCAGGCCATGCCACGGGCGCCGAAGCGGCTGGCGAATTCAGTCAGATCGTCGAGATCCTTGCGGGAAAACCTGTCGGCGCCACGGGCGTTGATCGCCTTGACGACCCCGCCCTTGTCGATGATCGACTGGAAGACCTTGAAGCCGCAGCCCCGCAGGGTTTCGGTCAGGTCGACCAGTTCCAGGCCGAAACGGGTGTCCGGCCGGTCGGTGCCGAAGCGGCGCATGGCTTCGTCATAGGTCATCTGCGCAAATGGTGGCTGCAGGTCGATCTCCTTCACCGCCTTGAAAAGGGTCTTGATCATGCCTTCGGCCAGGGTGATGATCTCGGCCTCGCTGATGAAGCTCAGCTCCATGTCGATCTGGGTGAACTCGGGTTGGCGGTCGGCACGCAGGTCCTCGTCGCGGAAGCACTTGACGATCTGGTAGTAGCGGTCCATACCGGCGACCATCAAGATCTGCTTGAACAGCTGAGGCGACTGTGGCAGGGCATAGAACTTGCCCGCGTTGACACGGCTCGGCACTAGGTAATCCCGCGCCCCTTCAGGGGTGGAGCGGGTGAGCATGGGTGTCTCGATCTCGAGGAAGGAGTTGTCGTTGAGATAGCTGCGCACGGTCTGGAGCGCCTGGTGGCGGAGTACGAGGTTGGCGGCAATTTCCGGGCGGCGCAGGTCGAGGTAGCGGTACTGCAGACGCAGGGTGTCGGAGATTTCGATGTCCTCGTCCAATGGGAAGGGCGGGGTCTCGCTGGTGTTGAGAATGCGCAGTTCGTGGACGAGCACCTCGATGGCGCCGGTCTGCAACTTAAGGTTCTTCATGTCCGCGGGGCGGAGGACGACCGTGCCTCGCACGGCGATGACCCACTCGCTGCGCAGCTGGTGTGCCTTGGCATGAACCGCTTCGTTGATCTCCGGATTGAAGACGACCTGGGTGATGCCCCAACGGTCGCGCAGGTCGATGAAGATGACGCCGCCATGGTCACGGCGGCGGAGCACCCAGCCCATGAGGATGGTTTCTCGGTCGAGAAAATCAGGGCCGAGGTCGTTGCAGGTGTGTGTGCGTCGCAGCGCTCCCATTGATTCCATGTCTGTTCTCCGATAGAAAAAAGGGCCAATCAGCCAGTCGGCTGACGGGTCAGAGTCGTTCTCGTCCTGGCAGGCCGTCCGGCAAGAGGCTGCGGCCGGGCCGGGGATTTATTCAGGGGCGCAGGATGCGTATGAGCCGCTGGCTCTGCTCTGCCGCGGTGCCGGAGAGATCCACTGGACGCTGCTCCTGGGTCGTCATGTTCCTCAGGGTACCTTCCCGGCGGGCCAGTTCGTCATCGCCAACAAGGAGGGTAAAGCGGGCCTTCTGGCGGTTGGCCTGCTTGAGCTGAGCTTTCAGACTGCGGCCGCTGTAGTCGATGGCGGCCCGGATGCCGTCGTGGCGCAGCAGGTGGGCCAGCAGGCTACACGGGGCGACCGCTTTCTGGCCGAGGGCCGCCAGGAAGATGTCCACGCCGGTGGCCGGCAGGCTGGCGTCGCTCTGCTGCTCCAGTAACAGCGCGATCCGCTCAATGCCCATGGCAAAGCCGATGCCTGGCAGGGGCGGGCCGCCGAGTTGCTCGATCAAACCATCGTAGCGGCCGCCGGCGCCCACCGCTGCCTGGGCACCCAAGTCACTAGTGAGGAATTCGAAGGTGGTACGGGTGTAGTAATCGAGGCCGCGCACCATGAAGCGGTTGCGGCGGAAGCCGATGCCGAGCAGGCTAAGCGCCTCCTCCACCTCGTGGAAGTGTTGTTCGCAGTCGATACAGAGGGCCTCGAGCAGGGAGGGTGCGGTCTGCACCAGTTCCCGGCAGGCCGATTTCTTGCAATCCAGGACGCGCAGCGGGTTAGTGTGCGTGCGGCGCTGGCAGTCCTGGCACAGGTTTTCCCTGATCCGCTCGAGATACGTGACCAGCCGCTCTTTGAACGGCGGCCGGCATCCCGGGCAGCCGAGCGAGTTGAGCTCCAGGCTCACCGACAAGCCGAGTTCGTCCAGGAGCATCTGTCCCATGGCGATGATTTCGGCGTCGACGCGTGGTTCGACTGCGCCGATGATCTCCGCATCAAGCTGGTGGAACTGGCGGAGGCGACCCTTCTGCGGCCGTTCGTGGCGAAACATGGGGCCGATGGTGTAAAGGCGCTGCACCGGTTGCTGGACATGCAGGCCGTGTTCGATGAAGGCGCGCATGAGCGAGGCGGTGGCCTCGGGCCGCATGGTGATGCCTTTGTCGACGAAGGTGTACATTTCCTTCTCCACCACATCGGTGGCCGCGCCGATGGAGCGGACGAATAACTCGGTTTTTTCCAGGATAGGCATGCGGATTTCCTGCAGACCAAACCGTTCGAAAACATCCCGGGCTCGCTGTTCGATAAACCTCCAGCGGACCACGCTGTCCGGGAGAATGTCTTTAAAACCGTTGATGGCCTGAATTTTCAAGGAAGACTCCGAATGAACGACGCGGGCTTGCGTCACCCTGACCGGGAGAAAGATGCTACTGAGAAAAACTTAAAATTAAATCGGAAAACGAGGAAAAAGTCAAGCCGCAGGCCCCTCTCTATGGTATTATTTATAAATTTAAGCGTTTGTTGAATAACGGGAACCTCAACAGCTAAGGGGCTCATGTACCAAAGGGTTTCCAGCTTAACATTTTGAAATAATTAAGCTTCAGGGTAAACTTTGTACAGCTTTGTTTCCCGCACAGCAGAACTCGAAGAGATGTCGCAAAACTTCCGAAAAAGATAGCATGGAGGCTGGGACGGGTGCAAAGAAGTCTGTTGCTCCATCCGAACGAATGTTTGCCGGTCTTGGTTAGCGCACAGGAAAACGGTTGGTGTTGATTTTCAGACTTGTTTCGCTGGTACGACATGAGCCTCGCATTGTCACCTGCTATCGCTATCCCGCTCGCACCCAACGTGGCAAGCGGTTCATTTAGCAAAAAACTTAGGTCGCTGACCGGTCCGGCCAGTGACGGCAAACTGCCCGACATGCTTGACAAACAGCCGATGGCGCGGCATTGTTTTGCAACGAAAACTCCCGGTGTCCCGGGTAATTAAATCCTTGCCCGGCACCGTTTCTATCCCATACCGCCCAAGAGAGTTCGATGAAACTGCCAGAATTAAAAATAGGTTCGCTGATTGCGAAAATTCCCATCATCCAAGGAGGTATGTCGATCAGGGTGTCGACCTCGGCCTTGGCCGTGCCGGTCGCGGAATGCGGTGGCATCGGCACCATCGGCGGTTCGGGCATCCCCGTGCCGGAACTGCAGGAGGACATCCGCAAGGCCAAGAAGGCCACCACGGGTATCATTGCCGTGAACATTATGTACGCCATGAAGGACTTTTACGACTTGGTGATGGGCTCCATTGAGGCTGGGGCCGACATGATCATCACCGGTGCAGGGTTCTCCCGCGACATTTTCAAGATCGGCAAGAAGTACAATATTCCCATTGTCTCTATCGTCTCTTCCCCTGCTTTTGCTACCCTGGCGCAGAAACTGGGTGCGGCGGCCGTGATCGTCGAGGGGACCGAGGCCGGTGGCCATCTCGGCACCGACAAATCCTTGCGCGAGATCTTTCCGGAGATCCGAAAGGAGATCTCGACGATTCCCCTGATCGCCGCCGGCGGCATTACCAACGGCCACGAAATGGCTGAAATGATGGACAAGTACGGCGCCGACGGCGTGCAAATCGCCTCCCGTTTTGTGCTTAGCAACGAGTGCTCGGTCTCGCAGGAGTTCAAGGAAACCTATCTCAGGGCCAACCAGGAGGATATCGTCCTGGTGACCTCGCCGGTGGGCATGCCCGGGCGCGCGGTGAAAACGCCCTTTGTCGAGAAGATGCTGAGCGGCGAGGACATTAAGGCCGATACTTGTCGTTTAAAGTGTTTGAAAAAGTGTAATCACAAATACTGCATCACCCAGCGGCTCAATGCCTCCTACGACGGCGACGTGGAAACCGGTCTGGTGTTTTCCGGGGCCAACACCTTTAAAATGAAGGAAATCCTGTCAGTACGCGAGATCTTTGACCGTTTCGTCAAGGCTGCGGAGTCCGTGTACAAGGAAAAGGTCGCGTGGGATTGATGCGGACTAGGAGCAATGGTCCCGTGAACTGCCAGCAAAAGCCACTCGCCCGTCCGGTCCCCTCCGCATGAACGCTGATCGCCAGGGCCGAGCGGCCGCCAACCCAGCTGCGGACGTCTTGGCCGCCGCCACCATTATCCCTGAATCGGGCCATCCTATCCGCGAGCACCAGCTCGACAGAGAGGCGTTGAAGGTGCTCTACCGGTTGCGGGACGCCGGCTTCAAGGGCTACCTTGTCGGCGGCGGGGTGCGCGACCTGTACTTGGGCCGCACGCCCAAAGATTTCGACATCTCTACCGACGCCCGACCGGGTCAGCTGCGCCAGCTGTTTCGGAACAGTCGCACGATCGGCCGACGCTTCCGCCTCGTACAGGTGTTCTTTCGGGGTAACAAGATTATCGAGGTGTCGACCCTGCGGTCCAGTAGCGAGTTCGACATCGAGGGCCAGGACCAGGTGCTGGCGGCCAACAACACCTTCGGCACGCTCGAGGAGGATGCCTTTCGTCGTGACCTGACCATTAACGCCCTGTTCTACGAGATCGAGCACCACACGATCATTGATTACATCTCTGGGGTGCGTGACCTGAAGGAGGGTGTCATCCGTATGGTCGGGGACCCGGACCGGCGTTTTACCCGCGATCCCGTGCGCATGCTGCGGGTCATTCGTCATGCCGCCCGCACCGGCTTTACGATCGACCCGGCCACCCTGGAGGCCCTGCAGCGCCACTGTGACAAACTTGGCATCTGCCCGCCGTCGCGCATCCGTGACGAGATCCTCAAGGACCTGCAGTCCGGCATGAGCCACCCTTGGGCGAAGTTGTGCCTGTCAACGCCGATCTGGCCAGCACTGTTCCCCCTCTATAACGAATACCTGGGAGGCGACCAGAGG
>JAVEYP010000163.1:0-5302 GCA_034003445.1 Desulfobulbus sp. | reverse complement strand
TCCACTGCCACTGCCGCCATCTTCATCCCCATTACCCTGGCAGTGGCGGAAAAGGCGGGGCTCAACCATCGCCGCCTGCTCATCCCCCTGGCCGCAGGCGCACTCATCAGCGGCATGATGACGCTGGTGGCCACCACCCCGAACATCGTGGTCAACGACGCGCTGCGCGCGCGCGGCCAGGAGACCCTGAGCTTTTTCAGCTTCACGCCGTTCGGTCTGGCCGTGTTGGTGCTGGCCATTGCCTTCATGCTCCTGGCCGGCCGACACCTGCTCGCCGCGGAACCGGGCACGGTGCGCCGTCGGCAGGGGCGCTCCATCGAGGAGATTTTTCAGGGGTACAACATCCAGCAGCGGGTCGGTGTACTCCGCGTTACCCGCGGCTCGGGTCTGATCGACCGTTCCGTGGCCCGCATGCAGCTGGGCGCCCACCACCATATCAACCTGATTGCCCAGCAGACTGTGGTCGACAGCGGCCGGGTCTTTGTCCCGGCCCGGCCGGAGAGCGTCTTCCAGACCAACGACATCCTCATAGTGATTGCCGAGGACGAGGCCATCGGCCGGTTTACCGAGGCCTTCCAACTCGAGCGGGTGGAGCTGCGCGTTGACCCGGTGCTGCAGCGCGAGTTCTTCCAAGTGGTGGGTGTGGGGGAGGTGATGCTCACGCCCGAGTCCAACCTGATCGGCAAATCAGTGCGCGAGATCGGCTTTCACGCCCGGTTCCGCTGCCAGGTGCTGGCCATCCGTCGCAGGGGCGAAACCCTGAACGCCAACTTCGCCGACGAACCGCTGCGCTTCGGCGACGTGCTGCTCGCCTGCGGCGCCTGGGAGAATATCCTCCAGCTGCGTCAGCACCGCGACCAGTACATCCTTCTCAATCTGCCGCAGGACTACCACGAGGTGATCCCGGCGCGCAGCCGCGGCCCGGTGACTGTGGCCATCCTTGCCGGTATGGTCGCTCTTATGGCCTTTGACCTGTTGCCCACGGTCACTGCCGTGCTTGTTGCCACCGCAGCCCTTATCCTCACCCGCTGCGTGAACGTGGACACCTGCTACCGGGCGATCGACTGGCAGACGGTGCTCATTATCGCCGGTATGCTGCCCCTGGCCCTCGCCCTGGAGCGGACCGGGGCCATTACCTTGGTCACCGACCTGCTGCTTGAACTGTTTGCCGGCGTCGGGCCGCTGGCCGTGCTGGGTGCGTTGTTCGTCGTGACCGTGGTCATCGGCCTGTTCCTCTCCAACACGCCCACCGCAGTGCTGGTGGCACCCATGGCCGTGGAGATCGGCCTGAAGATGGACATCTCGACCCAGGCCTGCGCCATGACGGTGGCTATTGCCTGCTCGGCGGCCTTTATTTCGCCGCTCGGTTCGCCGGTCAACATGATCGTGCGCGAGCCGGGCGGGTATCAGTTTATGGACTACGCCCGGGTGGGCGTGCCGTTGGTGGCGCTCAGCCTGGTGGCGACGCTGGTGCTCATTAAAGTGCTCTACCTTCACTAAACCTAATCCTACTCCCCCAAAAAGATCTCATGGCCGAAATTCGCTTCACCCCGACCCTTGCCATCGATAGTGCAGAGATCGAGTGGACCGCGGTGCGCGCCCAGGGGCCGGGCGGGCAGAACGTCAACAAGGTGGCCAACGCGGCCCTGCTGCGCTTTGACGTGCGCGCCTCCAGCCTGCCTGAACCCTGCAAGGCGGCTCTGCTCGCCCGCCAGGACCGGCGCCTGACCGCGGACGGGGAGCTTGTCATCCGCGCCGAAGAGTTCCGCAGCCTGGAGCAGAACCGCGCAGCCGCGCTCGCCCGGCTTTCCGAACTGGTCATAGCTGCGGCCACGCCGCGTCGCCGGCGAAGACCCACCCGGCCGACCCAAGGTTCGGTGCAGCGGTGCCGCGAGGCCAAGACCCAGCGCAGCCGCACCAATGCCCTGCGCCGCAAACCCGAATGAGCGGGCGCTTCAGCCCGCAACAACTACTATGAACCACGACAACCCCGAACTTCTCCTGGCCGAGGCCTTTGTCGAGGAGACCGACTGCCCGATATTCCTCACCGGTAAGGCCGGCACCGGCAAGACCACCTTCCTGCAGCAGCTCGCTGGCCGGACCGGCAAGCGTCTCATCGTCACCGCGCCCACCGGCGTGGCCGCCATCAATGCCGGCGGCGTCACCCTGCACTCCTTTTTCCAGCTGCCCTTTGGGCCGATGGTCCCCGCCGACACCAGCTTCTTTGCCCGCCACCGCTTCAGCCGTGACAAGCGAAACATTGTCCGCAGTCTGGACCTGCTCGTCATCGACGAGATCAGCATGGTGCGGGCCGATCTGCTCGACGGTGTGGACACGGTGCTGCGCCGCTACCGCGGCAATGACCAGCCCTTTGGCGGGGTGCAGCTGCTGATGATTGGCGACCTGCATCAGCTGGCACCAGTGGTGCGCGAGGTGGAGTGGCAGCTCCTGCGGCCGCACTATGCCTCGCCCTGGTTTTTCGCGAGCCTTGCCCTGCAGCGGACCGGCATGGTGCCTGTTGAGTTGCTGCGCGTGTATCGCCAGGACGACGACCGCTTTGTTGATCTGCTCAACCGCATCCGCAGCGGCTACGTCGACGAGGTCACCCTGGAGGAGCTCAACAGTCGCTACCAGCCCGATTTCGTTCCAGACGAGGGGTGCATCACCCTGTGTACCCATAACAGCCGGGCTGACGCGGTCAATCGCGCGCGCATGAACGAACTGCCTGGCTCCAATTACCGGTTCAGTGCAGCTATAGACGGCGATTTTCCGGAGTACGCATTTCCCACTGCCGCGGAACTGGATCTCAAGGAAGGGGCCCAGGTGCTGTTCGTGCGCAACGATACGGCGCCGGAAAAACGCTGGTACAACGGCAAGATCGGTACAGTCACAAACATTTCCGCGCGTGGCGTGGAAGTGCGCTGTCCGGGCGAGGACGAGCGCATCCTGGTCGAAAAGGTAGACTGGGAGAACCTTGCCTACACCGTCGATCCGGAGACAACCGAGATCACCAGCAAGGTGGTGGGCAGTTTCAGCCAGTATCCGCTGCGGCCGGCCTGGGCGATCACCATTCATAAGAGCCAGGGGCTGACCTTTGACCGGGCAGTGATTGATGCGGAGGCGGCCTTTGCCTTTGGCCAGGTGTACGTGGCCCTGAGCCGCTGCCGCACCTTTTCAGGACTTGTGCTGCGCTCGCCGATTCCGCCGCAGGCTGTGCGCACCGACCCGGCAGTGCTCGACTTTAACGCGGCCCTGGCAGACCAGCAGCCAGACGCGGCGACCCTGGAAGCGGCCCGCATTCGCTTTCAGCAACGGTTGCTGCTCGACTGTTTCGACTTCCGTCGGCTGGAGCAGCAGCTCGGCCGGCTGGTTGGACTTACGCGCAGCCACGCGGCCGTGATCCGGTTGTCAGCCGGGGCAGACCTGGCCGAGGAGGCACAGTTGGCGGTGGAGGCTGTGTGCCGGGTGGGCGAGCGGTTCGCCAATCAGCTGCGGGGCCTGTTTGCCGCCGACACTCTGCCCGCCGCAAACCCGGTGATCGGGGAGCGGCTGGCCAGTGCGGCCGACTACTTTCTCGAGCAGTTCGACACTCTCCTGACCCCCTGCCTGGCCGACCTGGCAGTGGAGTCCGATAACCGCGAGGTCGAGCGGCGGATCACCGAGGCCATCCGCCAGGCTCGTCAGGAATCCCTGGTCAAGCAGGCCGGCGTGCTGGCCTGTGGCGCGGGCTTCTCGCCCGCAACCTATCTGCGAGCTGTGTCTGCTGCCGGTTTTGAGGCCGAGAAACGCGTGCGCAAGGCCACGGTCACCTACACCGAGGCGGATGTCGGTCACCCAGAGCTCTACGAGCAACTGCGCGAGTGGCGCACCGCCCGCGCCCGCAAGGATGGCCTGCCTCCCTTTCAGGTACTCCACCAGAAGACCCTGGTGCAGATTGCCGTGCACCTGCCGGCAACCCCGGATGACTTGTTCAGCATTAAGGGCATTGGTCCGCGCCTGCTCGAGCGGTACGGCGCGGAACTGGTAGGGCTGGTAGTGGCCTACCGCAGCCGCCACGCTATCGACACGGTCGACCTGCCAACACCTGGGGCCATTGGCCCCACCGGAGAGCGAAAGAAGGGGTCGCAGCGGGTGAACACCAAAGAAATCAGCCTGGAGATGTTGCGTAGCGGCAAAACCATGGAAGAGATCGCTGGTGAGCGGGAGCTGACCCTCCAGACCGTGACCGGCCACCTAGCCTGGTATGTGAAACGGGGCGAACTGGAGGTCACGGCCGTGCTCTCCGAGGAGCGGCTACGCCATTTGGAGGCGCAGATCGAGGCCACTGGCGTTCGGCCGCTGGCTGCGCTCAAAGAAGCCTTGGGCGAGGGCTACAGCTACGGTGAGATTAACTTGGTGCTTGCCCATCGCGAGTGGGCGGCAGGGCAGGGGTGAAGGTCGGCGGACGCACTGGCTGGTTGGTTCAGGGAGGAAATCCTGCTTTGTCTCCGCTACGCAGGTAAAAGCGTAGACCGCAGCACGCTTTCGCACTAACCGGAGCCAAAAAGTACTAACACCAAGCTAGTTTACACCAGTCTGACCAAGCTAGTTTACACCGGTCTGGACTGAGGCTCGACTAATTCAGGATCAAATCAATAAACCTGACCAAAAATAGCCGCTCCTTTAAATCTTTTAACCTTTTGGCCGACAGTTCGTTTCATCGTTAGCCGCGTATGCCGGAGCATCTCGAATGGAAACAAAAATAATCAATTCTGCTGATGAGTCTGTCGCAGAATTATTGCCGAATTTTTCTAGTCTCTGGCCTTAAACGTGCCTCTCTGCGTGAAATTTGCCCTTGTAATCTCGTTTGGCATTCCAAAATCTGCCGAGACCGCGTTTCCGCCGCTCAATCATGAGCAGTGGGCGGTTCGAAGCGCCTTCATTGCCGGTTTTCGTTGCTCATTAATCCCCATACGCGGCCCTATACAGCTTGCGGAGGTTGAAACAGGCGCAAATCAGCGACCATTCTGATTGCGCCGCCTCCAGGCCACGACGGAGAAAGTCCCGGCAACCCATGATGCTCTTGATCTGGCCAAAGACTGGCTCCACCGTCTGGCTGCGCAGTTTGTAGATGGCTTGCTTGGTCCGCAGTTTGCGCGCCATGCGCTGCTTCGGGGTGATGTCGTCAGGGATCCGGCCTTGGGGAGAGCTTTCCGTCTGGTTCGCCTGCGCTTCCTTCAATCGATTTGCCGTCGCGATGAACAACTCGGGACCCTCCTGCTCCAACTCCGTTACATCCAGCTGGTTATGCCAGTAGCCCGCA
>JAVEYP010000162.1:0-5315 GCA_034003445.1 Desulfobulbus sp. | reverse complement strand
GCATACCTGTACTCTTGCACAACCTTCAGCAATTCCGCGTCGAATAAAGATGAAACGTTATACTGCGAACAACTCAAACTGTCAATTTGCTTTCCATCAGTCACAAAAAAATCACCAGCGATAGTGCGCGAAGGCTTTGTTCGCCTCCGCCATCTTATGCGTGTCATCTTTCTTTTTGACAGAGGCGCCGCGATTATTAAAGGCATCAAGCAGTTCAGCAGCGAGTTTCTGTGACATGGCTTGCCCGGAACGCCCCTTGGAAAACCCGATGACCCACCGTATAGCCAAAGCGTTCCGCCGTTCAGGGCGAACCTCGATAGGCACCTGGTAGGTAGCGCCACCAACCCGACGACTTTTAACCTCGACCCGGGGCCGAACATTTTCCATGGCCCCCTCAAAGACTGCCAATGGCTCGTGGTCGGAGACCTTCTCGCTGATAATCTCCATTGCATCATAGAAAAGCCGGCGCGCGACGTTCTTTTTTCCATCCACCATCAAACCGTTGGTAAACTTAGCCACTAGGGCTGAGTTAAACCGGGGATCCGGCGTCACAGGTCGTTTTTCGAGTAAATTTTTTCTTGGCATTACAAAGCTCTTTTAGGAAGTCGTAATCTGGCGTTATTTAGGTCGCTTTGCACCGTACTTGGAGCGGCCTTGGCGACGGTCATTCACACCGAGGGTGTCGAGTGTGCCACGAACGATATGATAGCGTACACCCGGCAAGTCCTTGATACGACCGCCTCTGATTAACACAACCGAGTGCTCCTGCAGGTTGTGACCAATACCAGGGATATATGACGTTACCTCGATCCCATTGGTCAACCGCACCCTTGCTACTTTGCGCAAGGCCGAGTTCGGCTTTTTGGGCGTAGTGGTGTAAACGCGCACGCAAACACCCCGCTTCTGAGGACAATTCTGAAGAGCGGGAGTGTTCGAGTGCTTGGTCACCTTCTTCCTTCTATTGCGGACCAACTGATTGATAGTAGGCATGCAGACAGCTCCTTTTGAAAAAACGGTCACAGCTGTCGAGAAAACCAACGACAGACATGAAGAGAGAATCTTTACCCTTTACGAGATAAAAAGGCAAGTTAAAACTTTGTCAGTTTTCCGCTCTGACTCGATACCTTTCCAGTCCCGTACCCGCCGAAATCAAACGGCCCATGATGACGTTCTCCTTTAGACCGGAAAGATCGTCGACCTTGCCCGCCATAGCGGCGTTGGTGAGCACCTTGGTGGTTTCCTGGAAGGACGCAGCTGAAATAAAGGAATCGGTAGACAAAGAAGCCTTGGTCACCCCCAGCAGCAACGGTTCGGCCGATGCTGGTTGAAGGTTTTCCTGGAGCAGCCGCTCGTTTTCTTCCTGGAACTTCCACCACTCCACCTGCTGGTCGAGCATGAACTTGGTGTCGCCGGCATCGGTGATCCGCACCCGCTTGAGCATCTGGCGAACGATCGTCTCGATATGCTTGTCGTTTATTTTGACACCTTGGAGTCGGTAGACCTCCTGAATCTCGTTGACCAAGAAACTGGCCAATGCCTCGGCACCCTTGACGCGCAGGATGTCATTAGGCAGGCGAACACCCTCCATGAGAGAGTCGCCGGCCTCGACCCGGTCGTTCTCGTGCACGGTAATGTGCTTGGCCTTGGGGACCAGGTACTCCTTGGGTTCCCCCACCTCCGGGATGACGATGACCCGTCGTTTGCCCTTGAGATCCTTGCCAAAGGTTACCCGTCCGTCGATTTCGGTGATAATCGCCTGTTCCTTCGGCTTCCTGACCTCGAACAGTTCGGCCACCCGCGGCAGACCGCCGGTGATATCTTTGGTTTTAGCGGTTTCCCGAGGGATCTTGGCGATCACCATGCCGGCTGTGATCACATCGTTCTCGTTGACCGTAATGATCGATCCGACAGGCAGGGGGTAGCGCGCCGGCAGGTCCCCTTCGGGCAGCTTCATCGTCCGGCCCCGCTCATCCTTGATGGAAACACGGGGGTTCATCTGCTTAGTGGAACTGACCGTGGTGACCATCTTGCTCACCTTGCCTGTGATCTGGTCAACTCGCTCCTGCATGGACTCGCCCTCGACCACATCACCATACTTGACCTTCCCGCTCACCTCAGCAACGATTGGGATTGAGAAAGCATCCCAGGCAGCGATGACCGTCCCAGGATCTACCACTTGGCCGTACTCGATGCGCAGGGTAGCGCCGTATGGCACGGGGAACCGCTCGCGGTCCACACCTTGATCGTCGAGCACGGTAATCTCGGCGTTGCGGTTCATGACCACTTCGAACCCTTCGTTGTTCTTCACCGAATGAAGCTTTTTATAACGGATCTCGCCGCCGCGCTGGGTGCGCACCTCGGCCTGCTCCACGGAACCTCGCGCCGTGCCACCGATATGGAACGTTCTCATGGTCAACTGGGTGCCTGGCTCACCGATGGATTGGGCCGCGATAATACCCACCGCCTCACCAATATTGACCATGTGGCCACGACCAAGATCACGCCCGTAGCACCTAGCGCAAACCCCACGTTTGGCCTCGCAGGTAAGCACAGAGCGGATCATAACCCGGTCGATACCAGCTGCTTCGATTGCCTCCACTCGGTCTTCAGTAATCTCCTCGTCCATACCGACCAGCACCTCGCCGGTGTTTTTATCGACCACATCCTCAAGCGCCACTCGGCCGAGGATACGCTCCCCGATGCGGACGATTACCTCGCCGCCCTCGATCAGTGGCTCGGCCCTGGTGCCGCGCATCGTACCGCAGTCCTTCATGACAATGGTCGAATCCTGAGCAACATCCACCAAACGCCGGGTAAGGTACCCTGAGTTGGCCGTCTTCAGCGCCGTGTCCGCCAAACCCTTGCGGGCTCCGTGGGTAGAGATAAAATATTCAAGGACACTGAGCCCCTCACGGAAGTTGGCTTTGATTGGTGTCTCGATGATCTCGCCGGACGGCTTGGCCATCAGACCGCGCATACCCGCGAGCTGGCGGATCTGGTCTTTGGAACCGCGCGCGCCCGAGTCAGCCATGATGTAGACCGAGTTAAAACTCTTGATTTCTCTGATCTTACCGGAGGTGTCGGGGATGTACTCCACCGCCATCTCATCCATCATCTCCTTGGTAATCTTGTCGGTTGCCTTGGACCAGATGTCGACGATCTTGTTGTACTTCTCGCCGTCGGTAATCAGTCCGTCAGAGTACTGCTGATCGACGTCTGCCGCCTCACGCTCCGAATCTGCGACAAATTCCTCCTTGCGCACTGGGATCTTCATGTCGCTGATGCAAATGGAAATGCCTGCCCGAGTCGCGTACTCATACCCCAGATCCTTCAACCGGTCGGCAAGAATAACGGTCTCTTTGGTACCAGCATGGCGGTAGGTGTAATCGATGAGAAAGCCCAGCTCCTTTTTGGATAACTCCTTGTTGACCAAGGAAAACGGCACGGTCGGAGGCAGCAGGTCTCCGACGAGCAGACGGCCAATAGTCGTGTCAATCATGCGGCCGTTGATGCGCACCCGTACCCTGGCCTGCATGTGCGCAGCACCGTGATCGTAGGCGATCAGCCCTTCGGCTGGCGAACCATACATCGAACCTTCACCGGCCACACCGAGGCGTTCACGGGTCATGTAGTACAGACCAAGGACGATATCCTGACTGGGGATAATGACGGGGCCACCGTTCGCCGGCGACAGGATGTTGTTGGTGGACATCATCAGCACTCGGGCCTCGACTTGGGCCTCCACCGAGAGGGGGACATGCACGGCCATCTGGTCACCATCGAAGTCGGCGTTGAAGGCCGCGCAGACAAGCGGGTGCAGTTGGATGGCCTTCCCCTCGATCAGGTTGACCTCGAAGGCCTGCATACCGAGCCGGTGTAGGGTCGGCGCGCGGTTGAGGATGACTGGATACTCCTGGACAATATCCTCGAGTACGTCCCAGACTTCCTTCACCCCCTTCTCGACCATCTTGCGTGCACTCTTGATGGTGGTAACGTAGCCCTTGTGCTCAAGCCGGTTGTAAATGAAGGGCTTAAACAGTTCCAGCGCCATTTTTTTGGGCAGGCCACACTGATGCAGCCTCAGGTGAGGTCCGACGACAATGACTGAACGACCGGAATAGTCGACCCGCTTACCGAGCAGGTTCTGCCGGAACCGCCCTTGCTTTCCCTTCAGCATGTCGGACAGTGACTTGAGAGGCCGCTTGTTCGGTCCGGTAATCGTGCGTCCGCGCCGCCCATTGTCGAACAGCACGTCGACCGCTTCCTGCAGCATGCGCTTTTCGTTGCGGATGATGATGTCCGGCGCGTCCAGTTCCAACAGCCGCTTCAACCGGTTGTTGCGGTTGATGACTCGTCGGTACAAATCGTTCAGGTCCGAGGTGGCGAATCGCCCGCCCTCCAATGGAACCAGCGGCCGCAGGTCCGGCGGTAGAACCGGGATCACCTCAAGGATCATCCATTCCGGCTGGTTGCCGGAGCCGATGAAGGCCTCGATGACATTGAGCCTCTTGCCATATTTGCTCCGTTTGGTCTGCGAACCCGTTTCCACCATATCCACCCGTAATTCGATGGACAGTCCTTCCAAACGACTCATGACTTTTTTACCGAGGACCCGCTGGGCCAGGGCTTCCTGAGATTTCTCAAGCAGGGAAGAACTCTGCACCTTTTTTACCAGCTCGGCTTTCTCCTCTTCAGCCATGGGTTTTGACAGGTGGGCGAGCAGATCGCGAACTGCCTCAGCGCCGATGCCGACCTGGAACTTGCCCGGATGCTCCTCAAGACTGCTCCGATACTGTTCTTCGTTCAACAGCGTGCCAATGGGCAGATCTTCGACCCCGGAATGCACTACAACGTACGACTCGAAATAGAAAATTCGCTCCAACTGCTTGAGCGTCATATCAAGAATAGCACCGATCTTCGAAGGCAGACTCTTCAAGAACCAGATATGCGCAACCGGCGCGGCCAGTTCGATATGGCCCAAACGCTCCCGGCGCACCTTGGATTGGATGACCTCAACACCACATTTTTCGCAAACCACCCCACGGTGCTTCATCCGCTTGTACTTGCCGCAATTGCACTCGTAGTCCTTAACCGGGCCGAAAATCTTAGCGCAGAACAGCCCGTCCCGTTCGGGTTTGAAGGTACGGTAATTAATCGTTTCTGGCTTTTTGACCTCTCCGAACGACCATTCTTTTATTTTTTCCGGGGAGGCTAAGGATATCTTTACCTTACTAAAATTAAGGAGACTTTTCGGCTTGGCAAAAAAGTTAAACAATTCTTCCACGAAATCACCTTTTATGTATATAAACCATTCC
>JAVEYP010000161.1:0-5344 GCA_034003445.1 Desulfobulbus sp. | reverse complement strand
GGACATCATCTACGCCTATTACACGAACATCCACCAGAACAACCTGTCGATCATCGTGCCCCAGATCGGCCGCACGAACCTGCTGCCCCGCTACCACTCCCTCTGGGAAAACCAGAACATGCCGGAGAACGTGCTGCGCCTTTCCGAGACGTTTTTCCGCGACCTGATCGCCACCACCTTTGGCCTGCAGCACCTGGACAACTTCATCGGTAAGGTGATCAACACCCTGGAGGCGCAGAAGGACATCCTTGACGAGAAGACCCTTGACCTTCTCATGACCTACAATCCGGAAAAGGCGATCAGCAGCCTGCATGCCGAGAACATGCGTACCCACAACCTTATCCATCTGGGCAACAAGGGCTTCAACCTGATTGTGCTCAGCCGAGAGGGCATGCAGGTGCCGCCGGCCTTCATTATCACCACCGAGATCTTCCGCTGCTACCGGGCGGTGCGGCGCTTCGACCGGGCCCGCAACGAATACATGCGCCGGGTACGGGCCGGGATCACCGAGCTCGAGCAGCTCACTGGGCGCGTGTTCGGCTCGCCTGACAACCCGCTGCTGCTGTCCGTCCGCTCAGGCGCGGCTATCTCTATGCCGGGCATCATGGCCACCATTCATAACGTCGGTGCCAACGAGGAATTGGTGGCCGAGTACGTGGCCAACCACCCGGAGGCCAAGTACTTTGCCTGGGACAACTACCGCCGTTTTCTGCAGTCCTGGGGCATGGGCAATGGTATGGAGCGGGAGGACTTCCAGTCTCTTATGGATGAGTACAAGCAGCGCCACAATGTGCTCTATAAACGTGATTTTTCGCCCGAGGAGATGCATAAGCTGGCCCTCAACTACCAACAGGCCGTGCGCAGGCGCGGCTTTGGTATGCCAGAGGACCCGTGGCTGCAGCTGATCGGTGCAGTGGACATGGTGCTCGACTCCTGGAATATTCCCAAGGCCCAGGAATACCGCCACCTGATGGGCGTGTCCGGCGACTGGGGCACGGCGGTGATCATCCAGACCATGGTCTTCGGCAACCTGAGCACCCAGTCGGGCAGTGGCGTGCTGTTCACCGCCCATCCCTACCGCAAGGTGCGGCGGGTGGCCCTGTGGGGCGACTATGCCACCAGCGACCAGGGTGAGGACATCGTCTCCGGCCTGGTCACCAGCTCACCCATCTCAGTAGAGCAGGCCGAGATCGACGGCCGTGACGAGAAAAAGAGCCTGGAGCGGCTGTTTCCCAAGATCTACAAACACCTGCTGGAGATCGGCCGCGAATTGGTCTACGAAAAAGAGTGGAACGCCCAGGAGATCGAGTTTACCTTCGAGGGCCCGGAGCCGGAGCAGCTCTACATTTTGCAAACACGCGACATGATCACCATCAAGAAAAAGGAGCACTTGTCGGTCTTTGAGGACTCAGACCAGGCCCACAAGGCGATCCTGGCCAAGGGCATCGGCGTGTCCGGGTCGGCCATGATCGGCAAGGCGGTGTTCAACGAGGAGAATATCCGCCAGTTGCGTCAGGAGGAGCCCGATACGCATCTGATCCTCATCCGTCAGGACACCGTGCCCGAGGATATCCGCGAGATTTCGCTCACCGACGGGCTGGTGACCTCGCGCGGTGGCCAGACCTCGCACGCCTCAGTGGTGGCCACCCGCTTGGAGAAGACCTGCGTGGTCGGTTGCCGGGAAATGCGTGTCTACGAGACGGGCGAATACGCAGAGATCAACGGCACCCGCATCGGGTTTGGTACCAAGATTGCCATCGACGGTCGCCACGGCCTGCTCATTGAGGGTAACTACCCGCTGCGGGAGGAAGTGCACATCCTGCCTTTATGAAAAGGGCACGGCCGCATATAGTAGCATGAGGTAACCCAAGGCTTGGTGTGAAAGAGGCCCCTGCCGCTTTCCCCCGGGTCATCCTTTTTTTGTAGGAGGCAGACAGATGCACACCACCCCCGAAACCCCGCGACCACCTGCAGACGGTGGCGCGCAGAATGGGGCACGCCGTTATGAGCTGCGCATTGAGGATATGCACTGCGCCAGCTGCGTGCATCGGGTGGAAGAGGCCATCCTCGCCGTCCCCGGGGTGGTCGAAGCCGCGATCAACCTGGTCGACCAAAGCGCCAGCGTCACTGGCGGCGACCCGGAGACCGTGGCCGCGGCAATAACCGGGGCCGGCTACGGGGCCAGCGTGACACCGGGCGGAGTAGCGGATAGCAGCTACGAGATCGACATCCTCGGTATGCACTGTGCCAGCTGTGTGCGCCGGGTGGAGCAGGCGTTGCTCGGCGTGCCAGGGGTCGTTGAGGCAGCGGTCAACCTGGTGGAGAACAAGGCCCAGGTACGCGGCGGCGACCCAGAGGCGGCGTTGCAGGCCGTCCTCGCCCAAGGCTACGGCGGTTCTCTGCCGGCCGCAGTCACAGGCGACAGCTTTTACCTGCACCTCGATTCGCAGCCCGAAGCGGACGACCTGGAGCAGATCACTGAAATCCTCCACGCCCAAGACGGGGCGGCCGAGATCACTGCCGAGACCGGGCGACTGCGGGTGACGACTGCCGAGCATCCTGCGGACGTGCTGCTGCGGTTAAATGACCTCGGCTACCAGGCCATCCTTGAGGAGACCTACGCGGACCCTGCCCTGGAGCAGGCTTCAGAGGCCCGTCGCGAGATCCGCCGCTCCTGGCAGCGGGCGATCGTGGCCGGTATTGTTGGCTTCGGCCTCATGGCCGGCGAAATGTCCGGCCTTTTTCCCCATCTGCACCAGAGCCGGCTGTTTTGGGCGGGTGCGGCGCTGGTCTGTCTGCTCACCATGTACTTCTCCGGCCGCAGCTATTTCGTTGGCGCCTGGAAGCAGGCCCGCCACGGCGCGGCCAACATGGATACCCTGGTGGCCTTGGGCACAGGCGCTGCCTGGCTCAGTTCGGTGGTGGTGATCGCCTTCCCGGGATTCTTTCCAGTCACGGGCCATCTCTATCTCGACGCCTCGGTGATGATCCTCGCCTTCCTGCAGCTCGGCCACGCCCTCGAGACTCGCGCCAAGCGGACGACCAGCGAGGCGATCAGCGCTCTCATCGGTCTGCGGGCGACCACCGCCCAGGTTACCCGGACCTCTGGCCAGGTGGAGATGCCGGTATCGCTCTTGCGCGTCGGTGACCTGGTGCGGGTGCGACCGGGCGAAAAGGTGCCCATCGACGGGGTGATCACCGAGGGGCGAACCACCATTGACGAGTCCATGCTCACCGGCGAGCCGCTGGCCGTGGCTCGCGAGAGCGGTGACACGGTCACTGGCGGCACCATGAACCGTTCCGGTGTCTTTGTCCTCAGGGTGACCCGGCTTGGTGAGGAGACGACGCTGGCGCGCATCATCCGTATGGTGCGAACCGCGCAGATCAGCAAGCCGCCCATTGGTCGGCTGGTGGACCGGGTCGCCGGGGTGTTCGTGCCGGTGGTCATCCTCATCGCCGCAGCGACGTTCTCCCTCTGGCTGTTTATGGGGCCCGAGCCGCGGATTTCTTTTGCCCTGACCACCGCCATCGCCGTGCTCGTCATCGCCTGCCCCTGCGCGCTCGGCCTGGCCACACCGATCGCCATTATGGTCGGCACCAGCCGGGCGGCCCAGTCCAATGTGCTCATCCGCAACAGCGACGCCTTACAGAGCGCCTCGCGCCTGACCCACGTGGTGGTCGATAAAACCGGCACCCTCACTGAGGGGAGACCAGCGGTGACGGCCATTCTGCCGGCCGGCTCCTTGAGCGAGAATGAAGTGCTGCAGTGGGCGGCCAGCCTGGAGAGCGGCTCTGAGCACCCGCTGGCCGAGGCAGTGCTCTCCGCCCAGGTGGAGCGCAACCTGCCCCTGCACCGGCTGGACGATTTCACCGCCGTGACCGGTCGAGGGGTGCGGGGCCTGCACGCGAACCGCACCTACCTGCTGGGCAGCGACCGTTTCCTCGCAGAGGAGGGGGTTGAGCTGCCGGCGGAGCTGCGCGCCGAGGCGGAACGTCAGGCCGGTCTGGGCGGCACGCCCATCTGGTTGGCCCGCGACGGAGCACTCATGGGGCTGCTGGTGCTCAGGGATCCGGTCCGGCCTGACTCAGCGGCGGCGATCAGCGCCCTTAAACGGCAGGGCATCAAGGTGGTGATGTGCACCGGCGATAACCGCGCTACTGCGAGGGCGGTGGCCCATGAGATGGGCATCGACGAAGTGCACAGCGAGATTCTGCCCGAGGAAAAACTGGCGGTGGTGCGGGAGCTGCAGGCACAGGGGTTCAGGGTCGGCATGGTCGGTGACGGGGTCAATGATGCGCCGGCCCTGGCCCAGGCCGACACCGGCTTTGCCTTGGGCAGCGGCACGGATGTGGCCATCGAGAACGCTGACATTACCCTGAGCGGCAACAGCCTCGGTTTGGTGGCCACAGCGATCGCGATCTCTGCGGCCACCATTCGCAATATTAAACAGAACCTGTTCGGCGCGTTTATCTACAACGTTATCGGTATCCCGCTAGCCGCAGGTCTGTTCTACCCCTTTACCGGCTGGCTGCTCGAGCCAATGTTCGCCAGCGCGGCCATGGCCCTTTCCTCGGTGACCGTGGTCACCAATGCCAACCGGCTACGCTTCTTCCGGGAGAAGGAACAGGCCTAAGGCGGCGAACATGGCGACAGGGACAGAACGGCACCAGGGGAGAGTATGACACCGCGGCAGGACTCCAGCACAGAGGCAAGCGGCGGCGGCTCGCCCTTTGCCCTCACCAACATCCGGCTGTTTATTGCCTTCCGGGTGCTGTTCAACGCCCGCTTCTACTATCCGGTGTTCACGGTCCTGTTTCTCGACTACGGCCTGACCCTGGAGCAGTTCGCCCTGCTTAATACCGTCTGGGCCGTGACCATTGTCCTGGCCGAGGTGCCCTCGGGTGCCCTGGCCGACGTGTTCGGCCGCAAGCGCCTCTTAGTGGCCACTGCTGTGCTTATGGTCATCGAAATGGCGCTCATCGCCTTTGTACCCCTGGGCAACGGGAGGGTGATTTTTCTCGTATTTTTCACCAACCGGGTGCTGAGCGGCCTGGGCGAGGCCCTGGCCAGCGGCGCTGACGAGGCGCTCGCCTACGATACACTCGTGGCCCACAATATGGCGGTTCAGTGGCCACGCGTGCTGGACTGGCAGATGCGCATCCAGAACGCAGGCTTCATTGTGGCCATGGCGGTCGGCGCCGCGGTCTATGATAACCGGCTGGCAAACGGCCTGTTCGCCTGGTTCGGTCTGGACAGCCCGGTGAGCCGGGAAATGAGCATGCGTATGCCGGTCTTCCTGACCTTGGGCTTCGCTCTGCTGGCGGTGTGGATAGCCCTGCGCTT
>JAVEYP010000160.1:0-5370 GCA_034003445.1 Desulfobulbus sp. | reverse complement strand
CCGGTTCACCCTACTGGCTGCGCCTTCCCGACTCAAGATCAGTGACAAAATGCAGCGGTCGTCCCCGGTTACAGCGGCGGGCCCGTCTCCGATTCACACGGAGTTCCCTTTTCAGTTCCTAAGAACACCTGAACAATAGCTGAAGAAACCCCATAAAGACAAGGAGGTCAAGCAAATTCCTCTGCGGTGCACGGGAGAACAGGCGGTCCGCCTCACTCCTGCCCACCCGGGACCGGGGGCGCCATCACGAACCGCGCGCCCATGGCCTGCAGGGCGGCCTTGCCGCGCACGGTCAGATCGGTGATGAAACGGAACTGCTGGCCGCTGGCCACCGGATAGGCCTTGAGGCGATAATGGGTTCCCCAGGGTCTTTCGTGGACGATCACCGCCACCGGGGTGGAAAAATGGAGGTACGGGCTGGTCAGGGCCACGTCCCAGAGCACCTGTCGCGCCTGGGCAGCGTCGTGCTCCGGGTGGAGGTGAAAATCGGCGACGCACATGAGCCGCGGGCCACCATCGTTGGCATTGTGCACCGGTTCGGTCCACAACCGGCCATGCGGGATGACCACCACTGTGTCGTCCGGGGTGACCACCTCTACGGCGCGCAGGCCGACGTGACGAACCTCGCCGTAGACACCGTCGATCTTGATCCAGTCACCGTTGCGATAGGGATGTTCGCCGATGGCAACGATGCCGGCGATGAGGCTGCTGACATAGTCTTTGAAGGCGAAACCGAGCGCTAGGCCGACTGTGCCGAGCAGGGCCACCATGTTCTGCACCGAGGGCTTGATCAGCCGCGGCACGATGAGGGTAATGGTCGTGAGAATGATGAACAGTCGAAGAAGCGGTACCGAAGCGAGCAAATGCAACCGTTTTTCGCCGTGCAGCCGGCTGGCTACCCACGGCAGCAGGCGCCGCAGGAGGTGAGCGAGCACCCCGGCGACAAGGAGGATAATCGCCAGTTCAATGATCATATCCAGGTCAGGATTTTTGAAAATACTAGCGATCTGATCGTCCGGGTTCATGGGCGCACCTCAGAAGGAATCACAGAGATAGTCGCGGCTGCACAACAGTTCGCGGACAGCTACGCAGGCCGGTGCCGCAACCCGCCAGCGGCCGTCGCTTAACTCAACCAGGCCGCCCTGGTGCAGTCGTCGCAAAGTAGCCGCAGTGCGGCTGCTGGGCAGGGGCAGCAATTGGGCAAGCAGCGACTCGGCCAAGCCGTTGTGCAGCAACAAGGCGTGCAGCAACAGAACCTCCTCCTCGCCGAAGTCCGCGGACGGCCTGACCTCCTCGATATGCTCCTCCACATAGGCCACTTCGGTCCGGCCCTCCTCGGCCGTACTTGCGTCGGTATCCTCGGCTTCCTCGGGTCCGGCGCAGAGGCGGCGGCGCCAGAGGGCGGCGGCCAGGCCGGCAGTGCCGCGGCTGTGAGCCGCGAGTTCCGCAATCTCCGTGCCGACCTCCTCATCTTCAGCAAACGGTGCGGTGAGGATATCTTTGCCATTGTTCAGGTTACGAAACTGAATCCGCTCCCCGTACCGGGGCGTGGCCATGGCGGCGAAGAGCTGCGCCAGACGGTTCCCGTCAAAGGCCTGGATCGAGAGCGCGTCCGGACGGCTCACCGGCCAGACGTGTTCGAGGAAGGCCCAGGCCCAGCTGTCACAGCCGATCAGGCCGCAGCCCAGGCGACCGCTCTCTGCCCGCTCAAGCAACTGACGAACGAGCGACAAACCGTTCGCGTGGCGGAGAAAGCACCATTCCAGGTGCGGCAGCACCCAAAGCGGCTGCGCTCCCGGCCAGTCAGCCAACCACCTGGCATCCTCGGCGAGGATTTGTTCGCCACTTGGCTCCGCCACCACCATGGCCCCGAGCGCGGCACCCCAGCGGCGAACCATCTCCGCGTGACCGCCGTACGGAGGACCAATGAGAAAACGCACCGGCCGGTCCACATTCTCCTGACGCCACCAGTCGTCCAGGGTGCGGTCAAACGCCATGATTGCGGCAGACCAGTCCGGTGACGGCGCCAGCCGGTCCAGCCGGGGGGGCGACAGGGGACGCGGTTCCTCCCGGTCCGGTGTCGGTGCCTGTTGCTGTGGGCTACCACCCCCAAACAGCCGGGTCAAAGACGACCAGGTCCTGGTCGCCGCACTGCTGGCCGGCAAAACAGGCACCTGGTATTCGCTAAGTGGAGCAAAGACCCACAGGGATGACTTGTTGGTCTCGCTGGGCTGCTCCTGCTGGTCGATTCGGTCTGGGCTCTTGTGGGTATCCATGCTCTCCGCCATCCGTGCGGGTTGGGAACGGCCGGCAGGCCGAGTCTACCCCTTCTTCTAGTGAACCGGAAAACCGCTGTCGAGTTCTTTTAGAGAAGCGGGACCGGAAAAAATCCTTTACCTTGCGCGGCAATGTCCGTCACCACCGGCCGGACCGACCGGAATATCCCGGTTCGCCGGCGGCATTGACCGTAAGGAGAAAAAACTATGGAACAGGCACAGGACTTCCTCATCGATCGACTCGGCGAAGCCGCCTTCCCCTCGCCCATGAAGGGCACGGGGTTTATCAACGAGCGAGCGCACATCCTTTTGCAGAGCGACCTGGACACGATCCGCTCGTACCTGGACGCCGGAGACGAACCACCCCGGTTCGAGGCCGCTGGTCCGCGGGAACTGCTTTATTTCGACCCGACTCGAGTAGCCTGCGGCATCGTCACCTGTGGCGGCCTTTGTCCGGGAATCAACAACGTCATCCGCGCCATCGTCCTCAGCCTGCGCCACCATTACGGCGTGAACGAGGTGTACGGCTTTCCTTACGGCTTTGAGGGGTTGGCACCCCGCTGCGGCCACCGGCCAATGCGCCTCACCCCGCAACTGGTCGAGCACATCCACGAGATGGGTGGAACCATCCTCGGCAGCTCGCGCGGCCACCAGGATGTGCGGGTGATGGTCGACACCCTGGCGCGGCTGGGCATCAACGTGCTCTTCTGCATCGGCGGCGACGGCACCCAGCGTGGCGCGCTCGCCATCGACGCCGAAGCGCGACGGCGCGGCCTGCCGCTCTCCGTCATCGGCATCCCTAAGACCATTGACAACGATATCTCTTTCATGCAGACCACCTTCGGCTTCGAGACCGCGGTTTCTGAAGCGCGGCTCGCCACCAGTGCCGCCCACGCCGAGGCGCTGGGAGCGCGCAACGGCGTCGGCCTGGTCAAGCTCATGGGCCGCGAATCGGGCTTCATCGCCGCCTCCACCGTGCTGGTCGACAACCAGGTGAATTTCTGTCTGATTCCTGAAGCCCGCTTCACCCTCGAGGGTCTGCTTCCTACTCTTGAACGCCGCCTCGCCGATCGCTGCCACGCGGTTATCGTGGTGGCCGAGGGCGCCGGCCAGGAACTGCTCACTGCCACCGGCGAATGCGACGCCTCCGGCAACGTCAAGCTCGGCGATATCGGTGTGTTCCTGCGCGAACGCATCCGCGCCCACTTCAAACACATCGGGGTGGAATTGAACCTCAAGTACATTGACCCAAGCTACATGATACGCAGCCGCCAGGCCAACCCGCATGACTCGGCCTTCTGCCTGCTCATGGGCCACAACGCGGTGCACGCCGCCATGTCCGGTCGCACCGGCATGATCGTCGGCTACTGGAACCACCAGTACACGCATGTACCCATTGCCCTGGCAGTGCGCGAGCGCAAGAAGATTGACATCAACGGCCGGGTGTGGAGCAGCGTGCTTGCCACCACCGGCCAGGCAGCGGAGATCGTCTGAGCACAACCGGGCTGGCGCGATAGGAGTAGGACCATGCCACGAGGACGGTACCGCATGGGCGAGGCGGATTTCGCCCGCGTCGTCAACCAGGCCATTACCCGTATTCCAGCAAAGCTGCGCGCGTACCTGGACAACATCGTCATCACCGTGCAGCCTCGACCAAGTCCCGAGTTACTCGCCGACCTGGGCGTGCCGCCCGACGAGCCGCTGTTCGGCGTTTACCTGGGCGTGCCGCTCACCGAGCGCAGTTCCATGGCACCGCCACTCTACCCTGACGCCATCCACATATTTCAGGAAGTGCTGGAGGATTACTGCACAAGCCGCGCGGAACTGCTCGAGGAGATCGAAATCACCGTGGTGCATGAGGTCGCCCACCTGTTTGGCTTCACCGACGACTATCTGGTGGAACTCGGCTACGGCTGAGGTCGCCCTGCCTTGCTTGTCCCCAGGCCTGCAGTCTGATTAGGCGGGAGGGTTATGACCGCCGCCCCTTCCGGCGCGGTGCAGGTGCTTTGAACGGTAGGGGTTAAAGAGGAGCACCGGGCAGGGTGCCCGCTTGAGCACCCGGTCGGCAACGCTGCCGAGCAGAATTCTTTCCAGACCCTTGGAACCATGGGTGGCCATGATGATCAGGTCCACGGCCATGTCCCGAGCGCAGTCAACAATGGCGTCCGCCGCCTCCCCACGCAGCAGCCTAGCGTCACCCTCCCACCCATTACCGCGCCAGTGTTCGCGAAAGGCGGCCATGCGCTCTTCGGCGGCCTGGCGGTTTTTCGCTTCAAAGTCCTCAAAGGTGGAGGAATCGTACGCCGATCGGTATTCGACTGCCGTGAGCACATGCACAACAATCGCCCGAGCTCCCAGCCTGGTGGCCATGTCAAAGGCATAGGCCGCCAGGGTGTCGGTGTGCCGCTGGAAATCCACAGGGACGAGTACCGTACGGATGCCTGTCATGCTCTACCTCCCTTGCCGCGGTGGTGTTGATCCTTTGCAGGCCGCCGGGTTGTCCCGGCAGAGGCTGTCGAGGTTGTGCCGTGCCAGACTATTCCCTTGGTCCGCCGCCTTTTTCCACCAGCGATAGGCCTCAGCCTTGTTCACGGCCACGCCTTCGCCCCGAGCGTAGAGCCAGGCCAGGTTCGACTGGGCGTCGACGTGCCCCTGGCCGGCTGCCTGAGAAAACCACCGAGCCGCCTCCTTCTTGTCCACTCGTACTCCCTCACCGAAATAGTAACGCAGGCCGCGCTCGAACTGGGCGTTCGGGCTACTGGCCACGCCCGCGGCCGGGGCCTCAGTGGCCAGCACTTGTTTGGCCGGCGATGGAGCGGTGGTGGACCGTTTGCCCCGGTCAGCTCGGGCCGTTGACTTTCCGGTGCGCTTCTTTTTCGTGGCAGCGACTGGCTTCTGTCGCACCGTCGTTTTTTTTGTCGCGACCTTTTTGTCGGTCGCAACCCGTTTCGTGGGAGCCGACGATTTTTTTGCCACGCTGCCCTGGACAGTGTCTTGAGCACGCACCGCCGGTTTTTTCGCTACAGCCAATTTGGCCTTTGGCCCCTTCTTCGCGACCGGCTTTTTCTTCACGCTGACAATGGCTGCTGTCTTG
>JAVEYP010000159.1:0-5395 GCA_034003445.1 Desulfobulbus sp. | reverse complement strand
GAATGTCGCTATCCAAGTCCAATATATACAAATAGATGTAAAAGATGGACCATAGGAATAGTATCTGAAATAGCTGAATTTATCAGTTCCCATGAAAAAAAAGGCTATTATAATCGATAACAATGACCATCTTGCAGGTAATCCTGAATTTTTTGATAAAGAATAGAGAATTGTCGAGGCAAACGCTATGAATAAGCCATGCAGGATATCTATATAGAGTAATTTTTTTTCTGGGTTTTTAATGATTTTATCATCCTGACAGAGGAATAAGCTGTTCATACTGTACTGCCAGAGTCCCCTGTTGAGCCTTTCTCCCGTGTCAATGTCTCGACATTTTTCATAAGTCCTGTAGAGGTGGTGTACCTGGTCGCTTGCAGGCTCGAGGTATGCTTTTGAAAAAAAGCCAAAGAGAAAAAAAGATAAAAATATTAAAGTACATTCTTTGTTGTATTTTGCTGTAATGCAGAGAGTTGAAGTGGCCAAGGTCGTCCATCCAAGCCACCCTAAAAAAGCAAGATTAACCGTGAACTGATTTCGAGGCGTTGCAATATATACGAGTGAGATCCCTGCCATAATCACGACAAGGACAGCGGTTGTTATAATAAGGAAAGTTTTAATCGGTGTCTGTTGTGTTGGGAGGGTAATCATGAGGAGTTTTTTTCGGAAAGGGGGTCAGAGAGGTGCGGGTCGCCTGCGGAGACCGCCTGCCCAAACCTCCGTTGTCTGCACATGTTCCCGGTAGAGGCTGTGGTCGCCACGGGTAAGGTGAGAAAATCTATCTCTTTGCAGATTGTTATGGTAGTAGATTGGCTTTCTTGAGCGCAACCCTATTAGGACACCCGAGAACGTTCGACTATACCGCTCTTCTGACCTGCGGTGATACGCTTTCGTCCGCTGCGCCTTGAAAAACTTTGAATGGGCCGGGAGGGCAGGCCATCTTTTTCCGGCTCCATCTTTTGTATCAGCGGCCAGGGAGGTCATACCTGATGCTGACGTTCTCTCTCTCTCCAAAGGAAATGATCGCCAGCTGTCTGCGCAACCGGTATCTGATTTGGAAATCGGTGCAGCGCGAGGTGGTGGGCCGTTACCGTGGTTCGTTCCTTGGGATACTCTGGTCGTTTTTCAACCCTCTGTTCATGCTCGCCGTCTATACCTTTGTCTTCAGCGTGGTCTTCAAGGCGCGCTGGCCGTCAACCAGTGATTCGAAGACTGAGTTTGCCCTCATCCTTTTCTCCGGCCTGATGGTGTTCAATCTGTTCTCTGAATGCATCAACAGGTCGCCCGGCCTGATTCTTGCCCATGCCAGTTACGTGAAGAAGGTGGTCTTCCCGCTGGAAATCCTGCCACTCGTCACCATCGGCGGGGCGCTGTTCCACCTTGCCATCAGTTTTGCGGTTTGGCTGCTGGCCTACCTTGTGTTTTTCGGTGTGCCGCATGCCACCATCTTTCTGCTGCCGGTGGTTCTGTTGCCCCTGCTCCTGTTCACCGCCGGTCTTTCTTGGGGGCTGGCATCCTTGGGAGTGTATCTTCGCGATGTGGGCCAGATGATCACTATACTGACCACGGCGCTACTGTTTCTGTCACCTATTTTTTATTCCGCCGACAGCATACCGGGAAAATTTCGTGTGATCTTGCACTGTAATCCGCTGACACCGATCATCGAAATGACCCGTGGCGTCCTCTTCTGGAACCAACCGCCCGGGCTGAAGATGCTGGTGTTCTGCTACCTCGCTTCCGCTCTTGTCGCCTGCCTCGGTTTTGCCTGGTTCCAGAAGACACGCAAGGGGTTCGCCGATGTCCTCTGAGTTTGCTGTGAAGGTCGAAAATCTGAGCAAATGTTACCAGATTTACGACCGACCTCGTGATCGCCTCCTGCAGATGCTGATGCGCGGCCATCGAAGATATTACCGCGAGTTCTGGGCGCTCCGGGGGGTTTCCTTCGCCATCCGCAAGGGTGAGACCATCGGCATCATTGGCCGTAACGGCAGCGGTAAGTCGACCCTACTGCAGATGATCTGCGGCACGCTCAACCCGACCGAGGGCAGCATTGAGACGCGGGGCCGGATTACCGCGCTGCTGGAGTTGGGTTCCGGTTTCAATCCGGAATTCACGGGTCAGGAAAACATCTTCATGAATGGTGCGGTCCTTGGCTTGAGCGAAGAGGAAATGAACTTCTGCTACCCTGATATCGTGGACTTCGCCGATATCGGTGATTTTATCGACCAGCCGGTCAAAACCTATTCCAGCGGCATGGCGGTGCGGCTGGCCTTTGCGGTGCAGGCCATGGTCGGCCCCGACATCCTGGTGGTGGACGAAGCCCTGGCGGTCGGCGACGCCAAGTTTCAGGCCAAATGCTTTGATCGTCTCAACCAGTTGAAGCAGCGCGGCACGAGCATCCTGCTGGTCACCCATTCCGGGGAGCAGATCGTTACCCACTGCACCCAGGCCATTCTGCTCGACAACGGCAAAATGCTGGAAAAAGGGGAACCCAAGCAGGTGGTCAACCGCTACATGGACATCCTGTTTGGCAAGGAGAGGAAGCCTGTCGCTAAACCTGTCGCTAGTATGCAGGCAAAAGAGCCGTTCCTCGCCGCGAGAGAGGATGCGGCAAGCGCCGCTTATTCCCTCAATAACCTCGAGGATGTCTTCGCCACCCGGCCGGGCTACAATCCGCATGAATACCGCTGGGGCGACGGCGCGGCTGTCATCCAGGACTTTTACCTGCTGGCAGACGACCTCCCTTTTCCATCGGCCGTCTCCACCGGGCAGCACATCCGGTTGGTGGTGTCCATCCGGTTTTTTGAGGAGTTGGTTCGGCCCATCCTGGGCATCACCGTGAAAAGCAAGGAGGGGGTGACGATCTACGGTACCAACTCGGCGACGCTTGCCATCGACGACTTCAAACAATACGGCCGCAAGGAAACAGTCATCAACGCGGCGGCAGAATTCTCCTGTTCCCTGGCTCAGGGCGATTATTTTATCTCCTTAGGAGTTGCCACTCGGGTTGGTGAGGAGACTGTCCCCCACGACCGGCGCTACGATGCAATTCATCTCCAGGTGCGTCCCAACTCCTCGTTCTTTGGCCTGACCGATCTCGGTCTCCGGCTTTCCGCTCAACAACTGAACTGATACATGTATTTTGACACTTTGCTTGCGCGAGCCGGATATGTGCTCTCGCCAGCCGACTCGATTTGGATACGTCCGGGCTATGAAGGCATTGCCTACACTGATGGCGATGCAACCGAACAGCGCCTGGCCACCATACTCGCCGACGCCACTGACCTCTCCGTTTTTTCGCCGGAATTGGCATCCCAGTGGACAGACTGGGCATCCATGTATCATCTCTCCAGCAGCCGGGCGAACCTGCTGCGGCCGTTCCGGGACCGGCTCGAACACAGCGATGTACTGGAGATTGGCGCCGGCTGCGGTGCGATGACCCGGTACCTGGGGGAATGCGGTGCCCGGGTGCTGGCCCTGGAAGGGTCGCCCCGCCGGGCGGCCATGGCCCGTTCGAGAACACGGGACCTGGACAATGTGACGGTGATGGCTGATCGTTTCGACCAGTTCGTCTGCGAGCAGCGATTTGATGTCGTCACCCTGATCGGTGTGCTCGAATATGCGGCCCTGTTTACCGATGGTGATGAGCCGGCGCTCCGTATGCTCATGCGGGTGCGCGATCTGCTCAAGCCTGG
The DNA here is from genome assembly GCA_034003445.1 of Desulfobulbus sp. Classification (GTDB taxonomy): domain Bacteria; phylum Desulfobacterota; class Desulfobulbia; order Desulfobulbales; family Desulfobulbaceae; genus Desulfobulbus. Next base: position 1,703 of record JAVEYP010000159.1, on the reverse strand, counting down.
CGGTAAACTGATTGTTGCCATCGAAAACCAGCTCGGCCTGAAATATTTTGCCGGCGCCGCCGAGGACCATCTGAGCGTGCCTATGGTGGGCATCGAGGGGCGTTACCATGAGAAGGGGCCGCGTACCTTCGGGCGCGCTACGCTAGCTGGATTACTGCACCGCGCCGGGCTGACCAGCCAGCAGTTTTTGGCGCCCTTCCCAGATTACAAGCTGCCGGTCTCCATCGTCACGGAACAGGCGCTCTCCTCTGAAACCTTTGATGCGGCTGCCTTTGCCTGGCAGAGTGCGCGGCGGGATTACCAGCTGCCCCGCTATCTGGCCTTTGCTCCAGAACTGGCCTGGCCAGAGGTGAGGGCCAACGGTCTGACCCTTGATTTAGCTAATTCGTTTCTCGTTGTGGCTGGAACGACTGACAAACCTTTCACTGATCCCTCCATTCTCGCCTACCATTACAGCACCAGCCACAGGCTCCCTGCCTATTGCAAGGAGACGCGTTTTCGGCAAGAAGATAATCGTATTGGAGTCCAGTATTCCCTGCTGGGGCAGGCCGCCGCGGCTGTCAATCGGCTGGTTCGTTTCTGCGTGCCGGAGCGAGCGAACTACATAATCGGTTCGCCGCTGTCCACTGAGCTGATGACCCTGGTGACACACGATGGGTGGAGGATGGAAGAAGTCGGCACGTTTCTGCGACGCTACCTGGTCATCGTCGAATCGCTGGTCAACAGCACTGAAGAACCGTTCCAGGTAGCCTCGCTGGCGACGCTTGTCCCCGGAGAATTTTTCGATGCGGTACCGCAGAATATTCTCATTGACCCGGATGGGCACGGGCACCTCATCGACCACGAATGGACTCTGACCAACCCCTTCCCGGTCGGCTGGCTGCTGTACCGAGCCTTGCTCCTGCTGATCATGTCGCTGACGCGCCTGCATCGAAGCAACAGCGGGTTCACAGCTACCCGGGCAGGCTTCATGATGGCGGCCTTCGAAGCGGCGGGCTTTCCGGTCGACAAGGAGCTGCTGCTGCACTACGGACGGTTGGAGATTCAGGTGCAGGCGGAGATAGAGGGCGAAGAGGAGCCAGATTACACCCGTTGGGGACCGAAGGAACCGCTTCCCGGGCGGGTGCTGCTGCACGAGGTCGCCGCTGACCGTGATCAGCAAGTCGCCCAACTTATTCAGGAGGCGGAGCGCAAGGAGCGCGAGGTCCTGATGGAGGCGGCTCGGGTCGCGAAGGAACATGCCTTCGAAATACGACGCAGGAACCGAAAAATTAGTTTCTGGTGCCGCGAACTCCGCAAAACAGAACATAAAATCAGTGTGAACCGCCGGAACCAGGCCCGCAATCCGGTGATCAGGATCGCCCTGGCTCTCAGTCGGCTCAATTTTCGCAAATGGCTCGAATTCCGTCGTCTACGCCAAGCCCTGCAGGACCACCCTCTGCTTGATAGAGCCTGGTACCTGCGCGAGTATCCCGATGTCAGTGGGAGGCAACTCGACCCCGTGCGTCATTTTGTCTTTTTTGGGGCTGAGGACGAACGGAATCCCAACCCGTTTTTCAACACCGAATGGTACCTGGAGACCTATCAAGAGGTGGCCTTGGCGGGAATGAACCCGTTGCTCCATTACCAGTTGCACGGCCAGGAAGAGGGGACAGATCCCAACCCGTACTTCGACACCCGTTGGTACCGCGAAACCTATCCAC
>JAVEYP010000158.1:0-5399 GCA_034003445.1 Desulfobulbus sp. | reverse complement strand
ATCATGTCTACCGCAACTACCTGGTGCATGCCGAGTTCGAGAAGGCCCAGTGAATTATTTGCGATTTGTACGCCTATTTTCTTGAGCACGAGTTCCCGGCCGGCGACCTGGCCTCGTGCTGCCCGCTGCACGAACCACCGGCCAGCCCCGAGGACAAGCGCCGCCAGCATCGCCGCGTGTGCGACTTTATCGCCGGCATGACCGACCGCTACGCCCTGGCCCTGTACACGCAGATTTTCATGCCCAAACCCTGGAGTGTCCTCTAGGCGCCCCTTCCCCGCCCCCGAACATTGCCAGTTCGGCACCACTGATCCGCATCCCATGAATGAAACCGCACAGCATCCTGAGAAAGACACCCTGTCCAAGGCCTACGAATTCGCCGAAGTAGAACGCCGCTGGTACGCCCGCTGGCTGGACGACAAGACGTTCAGCGCCCGTATGGACAAGGACAAGCCCGCCTTCTCCATAGTCATACCGCCACCCAACGTCACTGGTGTGCTCCACATCGGCCATGCCCTGAACAACACCCTGCAGGACCTGCTGGTGCGGTACCACCGCATGAAGGGCGACAACACCCTGTGGGTGCCGGGCACGGACCACGCCGGCATCGCCACCCAAAACGTGGTCGAGCGGCAGCTGGCCAGCGAAAACCTGAGCCGCCACGACCTCGGCCGGGAGAAGTTCATCGAGCGGGTCTGGGCCTGGCGGGAGGAGAAGGGCGGCACGATCATCAACCAGCTCAAGCGCATGGGCGCCTCCTGCGACTGGGAACGGGAACGGTTTACCATGGACGAGGGACTGTCGCGGGCGGTGCGCGAGGTGTTCGTCCGGCTGTACCGGGAGGGACTGATCTACAAGGGCGACTACATCGTCAACTGGTGCCCGCGCTGCCACACCGCACTTGCCGACGACGAGGTCGAGCACGAGCCGACCGACGGTAAACTCTACCACATTCGCTACCCCTATGCAGACGGCTCGGGATTCGTGGTGGTGGCCACCACCCGGCCCGAGACCATGCTCGGCGACACCGCGGTAGCGGTCCACCCAGACGACGAGCGCTACCAGCACCTCAAGGACATTGGCATCAGCCTGCCCCTCACCGACCGGACCATTCCAGTGGTGTTCGACCACCACGTGCAGCGGGAGTTCGGTACCGGCGCGCTCAAGGTCACCCCAGCGCACGACCGCGATGACTACGAGATCGGCCTGCGCCACGACCTGCCGCGGCTCAAGGTGATAGATGATAAAGGAGTGATGAACGAGGCCGCTGGCGTTTATGCCGGGCTCGACCGCTTTGCCTGCCGCAAGAAGGTGGTCGAGGACCTCCAGGCCCTGGGGATGCTCGACCGGATCGAGGACTACCAGCACGCCGTGGGCAAGTGCTACCGCTGCTTTGAGGTGATCGAGCCGACCACCTCCAAGCAGTGGTTCGTCAGTGTACGGCCGCTCGCCGACAAGGCGGTCGCCGCAGTGCAGGAAGGCCGCATCAAGATCTACCCGAACACCTGGTACCGGACCTTTTATGCCTGGATGGACAACATCCGGGACTGGTGCATCTCCCGGCAGATCTGGTGGGGCCACCGCATCCCGGCCTGGACCTGCCAAGGCTGTCAACAGCTGGTGGTCGAGGTCGACCCGCCGCAGGTCTGCCCGTTCTGCGGTTCGGCCAGCCTGCACCAGGAGGACGACGTGCTTGACACCTGGTTCAGTTCGGCCCTGTGGCCGTTCTCCACCCTGGGCTGGCCGGAAAAGACGAGGGAACTGGCCACTTTTTACCCCACCTCCGTGCTCATCACCAGCTTCGACATCCTCTTCTTTTGGGTGGCGCGAATGATGATGATGGGCCTGCACGTCATGGACGAGGTGCCCTTCCACGACGTCTACCTGCACGCGCTGGTACGCGATAAGTTTGGCAAGAAGATGTCCAAGTCCACTGGCAACGTCATCGACCCGCTGGTGATGATCCAGCAGTACGGCACCGACGCCTTCCGCTTCACCCTCACCGCCTTTGCCGCCCAGGGGCGAGAAATCCGCATGGACGAGGAGCGCATCGACGGCTACCGGCGCTTCATCAACAAACTCTGGAACGCGGCCCGTTTTGCCCAGATGCATCTTTCAGAGGCAGACCCGGGGATTACCGCGCTGGCGGCCGAGCCGGCCAGCCTGGCACTGCCGCACCGCTGGATCCTCAGCCGGCTGAACGCGACCATCAACGATGTGCGAGCCGCGCTCGACGGCTACAACTTCAATGAGGTGGCCTCCGCCAACTACCAGTTTGTCTGGCACGAATTCTGCGACTGGTACCTGGAGTGGGTCAAGGCTGACCTGTTCAGTGACGACCCGGCCGCCCGCGACCAGGCTCGGGCAGTGCTGCTCACCGTGCTCGAGCAGGTGCTCAAGCTCATGCACCCGATTATCCCGTTTGTCACTGAGGAGATCTGGAGCCGGCTGCCTGGCGAGCGTGGCTCGATCATGGTCGAGTCCTTCCCGGAAACCCGCTCGGCTTGGGAGGACCCCGCGGCCGAGACGGTCATGAACCTGCTCATGGGGGTTATTTCCGGCCTGCGGACTATTCGCACCGAGGCCGAGGTGCACCCAAGCGCCAAAATCGACGTCCTGCTCCTCTGCCCGGACGCGGACAAACGCGCTCTGCTTGGCGAGCACGCCGCCGCTCTCCAGGCCATGGTGCGTGCCGGCTCGCTGGCCATCGAGGCAGACGGCACAGTGCCCGACGACGCCGGCCACGCCCTGATGCAGGACGTGGAACTGGTCGTGCCGCTTAAGGGGCTGATCGACGTGGTGGGCGAGTTGGAAAAGCTCGCCCGGGAACAGGGCAAGCTGGACAAGGACCTGGCGCGAATCCTCGCCAAGTTGGGCAACGACCAGTTCATGGCCAATGCCCCGGCGGCTGTGGTCGCCAAGGAACGGGACAAGGAGGCCGAGGTCCGTGTCCGGCTCGGCAAGACCCTCGAATCCGTTGAACGACTGAATAAACTGCGCTGATATGGATAACTTTCTGCTCGACACGTTACTGCGCAACTTCCTCGCCGAGGACCTGGAACACGGCGACATCACCACTGAGGCGATCTTCGCGCCAGAGGACCAGGCCCGGGCCCGCTTCATCGCCCGCCATTCGATGACCGTGGTCGGCATGGAGGCGGTGGCCGCGCGGGTGTTCCGTCTGCTCGACCCAAGCGTCCGCTGCACCAATGCAGCGGCCGACGGTACCCGGGTAGGCACTGGCGCTGAACTGCTCACCCTGGAGGGCGCCACCCGCACCCTGCTGCGTGCCGAACGAGTGGCGCTCAACCTGGTGCAGCGGCTCTGCGGCATCGCCACCCTGACCTCGGCCTTTCTCGACCGAGTCAGCCACACCAGGGCACGCATTGTCGACACCCGTAAGACCACGCCGGGATTGCGGCTGATGGAAAAATACGCGGTGCGCGCCGCCGGCGGCCGCAACCACCGCTACAGTTTGAGCGACGGGGTCCTTATCAAGGACAACCACATCGCGGCCTGCGGCTCGATCACCGAGGCGGTGCAACGGGTGCGGCAGCGGGTGCCGCACACCATCAACGTGGAAGTGGAGACCGACACCCTGGCCCAGGTGGAGGAGTGTCTGACCTGTAAGGTCGGGGTGATTCTGCTCGACAATATGGACCCGAATACCATGCGTCGAGCGATCGAGCTGATCGACGGTCGGGCGATCACCGAGGCTTCCGGCGGGATCAACCTGGACACGGTACAAGCCATTGCCGAGACCGGGGTGGACATCATCAGCGTCGGCGCGCTCACCCATAGTGCCCGGTCCTGCGACATCGGCATGGACTGGTAGCTCTGACCTCCTCACAGCTCGATCTTTATTGAATCTGATTACTTCTGAACCTCAGCCAGCCTGAGGAACCGCTGCACAATGGGCCGTGTGTGCATAACGGCCCCCAGCAATCGATCAACCATCGTCTCCTCTTGGAAGCGGTCGTTGAAACCTCAGCAGAATTCGGCTAGGTAGACCGGCACATGCCAGTTGCAGATGGCATGGCAGTCTGAAAACTCCTGGCTCCCGGGCCCTCTAAATCTGGCACGTTCGGCAAAGCGACCAGTACGTCGTCTGCCGGACGCGCCACGTAACTGCCCAAAAGGTGCGGGTCGTCGGGCATCCCCATCTTACGCCATTTTGCCATGGCCATCATCCTGATCACGGTCGCCCTTAGGGGATCGTCGCCACGTTGGAGAACAAGGTATGAACATTTTTGTCCGTTATTTCGATCGGTTCCTGCGAGCGCGCCAAAACCGCAGCCTGTTTCGTCGCCGAGCCATTCTCGAGATAGTAACACGGAGGAAGCCGCCTACTGATCGCGCGTCACAAACACTGAGCCGGCGCCTGGTCGATCAGGCTTGCACTGATCTGAACGAGCTGCTCGCGCAGTTAGGAACCTCAGCGGAGGGGCTCAACGGTCTGCAAGCCGAAGAGTTGCGCGAGCAATATGGCCCGAACGAAGTCGAGCACGAACGCCCCATGTCCTGGCCACGACATCTTTGGCTGAGCTACAACAACCCGTTCAACCTGCTGTTGACCTTGCTTGCGGCAGTATCGTTTTTCACCGGCGACATGCAGGGGACTATAGTGATCGGTGCCATGGTGGTCTTTGCCACGTTGATCCATTTCTTCCAGGAACGGCGCTCCAACGAGGCGGCACTGGCACTCAAGGAGCAGGTCAGCAACACCGCCACGGTACGAAGGCGTCCCGATCCGGATGCTGAGCTAGCGCCGGACACCAGGACTGGCCTTCAAGGCGAAGGTGCCGTTGAGCTCCCAATCAGGGAACTGGTGCCAGGCGACATCGTGCTCCTGTCAGCCGGGGATATGGTCCCGGCAGACTGCCGCGTCATGACAGCAACCGACCTGTTCCTCGGACAGTCGGCAATGACCGGCGAGTCACTCCCGGTTGAGAAATTCCCCTCCACCGGCTCTGTTGCCGCGGCCGCGCTGGACATGGACAACCTGGTGTTCATGGGGACCAACGTCATCTCGGGCACCGCCAGTGCAGTTGTGCTGTCCACCGGCAACGACACCTATTTCGGCACCCTGGCCACCCGCGTCACGCGCGTGAAAGATTCGAGCGATGTCAACGCCTTCCAGCTCGGCATCAGCAAGGTCAGCTGGCTGCTGATCCGCTTCGCGTTGGTGATGGTGCCGCTGGTGCTGTTCATCAACGGTTTCACCAAGGGCGACTGGCCGGAGGCATTCCTGTTCGCGCTGTCGGTGGCCGTGGGCCTGACGCCGGAGATGCTGCCCATGATCGTGACCACCACCATGGCCCGCGGCGCAGTGGTGCTGTCGCGCATGCAGGTAATTGTCTAACGGTTGGATGCCATCCAGAGCTTTGGGGCCATGGATG
>JAVEYP010000157.1:0-5423 GCA_034003445.1 Desulfobulbus sp. | reverse complement strand
AACAGTTTACCCACATCGTGGAACAGGCCGCCGAAAAAGGCTTGACTCTGCTCCACGCCGTCCACGCAGCGCCGCGCCAGCCAGGCCGTGCCGTAAGCGCAGCCTACCGAATGCTGCCAGAGCTTTTTCATAATCATCGCGATGGCGTTGTCGCTGCTTCGGAAGTGCTGGCGCGAGGCGACCAGAAAGACGATCCGGCCGATCTCCCTCATGCCCAGCCGCATGATTGCCGCACGCACCGTGCCCACCTCGGACAAGCCTCGGTAGAAGGCTGAGTTGGCGATTTTCAGTACCTGGCTTGACAGCGCCTGATCCGAGTTGATCACCTGTTCGATCACCCGCAGGTCCGGCTCCTGCCGGACGAGTTCCATCTGCAGACGGGTGGCCGCGCTGTTAAACACCGGCAGGGTGATGGTGTCCGAGACGATGAACCGGTTGATGACATCGATGAGCGAGATGGGGGCAGCCATGCAGACACCCGGAAGACGACGGAGTTTGATGAGGGGCGGTTCCTTTCTAGAAGGTCAGTATAGAGATAAACCCTCCAGACGACAAGGGATTCCATGGTGGTAACCAGGATTGCCGGCGTGGTTGCGGAGGTTCAGGACGCAGCGGGGAGATTAGGCCCGATCATGGCCTCGGCCCGGACGAACCGGTCGAACTCCTCGCCGCTGAGCAGGCCGAGTGCTAGCGCTGCCTCGCGCAAGGAAAGGTTGTCGGCGTGGGCCTTTTTGGCGATGGCCGCGGCCTTTTCGTAGCCGATGTGGGGGTTGAGGGCAGTGACCAACATGAGGGAGCGGCGCAGATTGTGATCGATCCTCTCGGGGACTGGCTGGATGCCGGCCAGGCAATGGCGGTTAAAAGAGTCCGCGGCATCGGTCAGGAGGGTCACGGACTGCAGGAAGGCGTGAATGATCACAGGTTTGAATACGTTCAGTTGGAAGTTGCCCTGACTGGCAGCAAAGCTGATGGCCGCGTCGTTGCCGAGCACCTGACAGACAACCATGGTCACCGCCTCTGCCTGGGTCGGATTCACTTTGCCAGGCATGATCGAGCTGCCCGGCTCGTTGGCTGGGATGGCGATTTCGCCTAGGCCGCAGCGCGGGCCGCTCGCCAGCCAGCGTACGTCGTTGGCGATTTTCATCAGGTTGGCGGCCAGCCCCTTGATTGCGCCCGAGGCGAACACCAGCGCATCGTGCGCGGTCAGCGCGTAGAACTTGTTTGCAGCCGAGCGGAAGGTCCGGCCCGTGTCCCGGCTTAGCTGAGCAGCCACCGCCTCGCCAAAGCCGGCCGGGGCGTTGAGGCCGGTACCCACGGCCGTGCCGCCGATGGCGAGTTCCCTCAGCGGCTCCACCGCGCTGATCAGTTGGGCCGTGCTGCTTTTGATCATGGCCGCCCAGCCGCCCACTTCTTGGCCAAGGGTCAGGGGGATGGCATCCTGCAGATGGGTTCGGCCAATCTTGATGATGGTGGCGAATGCTTCTGCCTTGTCTTCCAGGGTGCGCTGCGTGTTGGCCAGCGTGGGCAGGAGTTGGTCCTCAAGGGCGTAGATCGCGGCTACGTGCATGGCCGTGGGGAAGACGTCATTGGAACTCTGCGACATGTTGACGTGATCGTTGGGGTGCACCGGCCGGCCGCTGTCCCAGTTGCCGTGGACGATCAGGGTGGCACGATTGGAGATCACCTCGTTGACGTTCATGTTCGTCTGCGTGCCACTGCCCGTCTGCCAGACCGACAGCGGGAACTCGGTGTCGTGACGGCCGGCAAGGATCTCGTCGCAAACCTGGACGATAAGGTCGCGTGGTTCGGCTGGCAGGAGACCGCAGCGGTGGTTGACCTCGGCGCAGGCCCGCTTCACCCGTACCAGGGCATGGATCAGGGCAAGCGGCATCCGTTCCGTGCCGATGCAAAAATTGTTGAGGCTGCGCTCGGTCTGTGCGCCCCACAGCCGCTCGGCCGGGACGTAAACCGTTCCCATGGTGTCGTGCTCGCTCCGCTCGTGCATAGGGTTCCTCCTGGGAAAGCCGGCATGGCGCCGTCTGCACCGTCCGGATGGTACAGGAGTACCGGCAGGAAGCCGACGAGGCAAGCGATTTTTCCTCCGGCGGCCCGCCGTGACAGGATGGTGGCCGTAAAATACGGTTTATTCCGGACCCGTTTGGGGTATACAATAGCCCATCCAGTGACGCCGGCCTCCTGCACGGCTCTTTTCCCCGTACCCTGAACCTGCGAATGAAGGAACAACCGCAAACCGTTGCCGAGAGCAAACGTCGCCGCCAGTCCATGCTGGCGGTGCAGGTCGGGCTGGCAGCCAACATCGTGCTGGCCGTGGTCAAATGCACGGTCGGCATCCTCAGCGCCAGCCCGGCCCTCCTGGCCGACGGCATCAACTCGACCTCGGATGTGGCCTACGGGGTGGTGGTGAGCATTTTTGTCCGCCTCTCCGCCAAGCCCGCCGACCACGAACACCCCTACGGCCACGACCAGTTGGAGAGCGTCGCCGCGGTGGTGGTGGGTGCCTTTGTCATTACCACCGCCATTGCGATCTTCTGGTACACCGTGGCCACGGTGTACGAACTGCTCACCGCCCCGGCGAAGGAGGCCAACACCGCTCATATTGCCCTGTGGGTGGCCTTGGGCGTGGTGCTCGTCAAACTCGGTTTGGCTGCGTGGACCTACGCTGTCAGCCGTCGCGTGAACAACAGCGTGGTGCTGGCCCTGGCGCACGATCATCGCAACGACATCTTCGCCTCCTCGGCGGCGGCCTTGGGCATCTTGTTCGCCCGCATGGGATACCCCTGGGTGGATCCGCTGGCCGCGACAGTGGTCAGTCTGATCATCCTGCACACCGGCGTGGATATCCTCCGTTCGGCCACCGCCGACCTGATGGACACAGTGCCGGGCCGCGAACTGGAGCGGCAGATCCGCTCCAATCTAGAGGACGTCACCGGTCTGTTGGTCCTTGAGGACGTGCACGCCCACCGGTTCGGTCCCTGGCTGGTGGCCAATTTGATCATCGGCGTTGACGGCGAGATCAGTGTCTGCGCTGGCCACCAGATCGCCACAGAGGTTGAGCAACGATTGCTCAGCCAGGTCGAGTCCATGCGCCGGGTCTATGTTCACTATCGCCCGGTCAATTGCGCGGTCCGTGCTCCCGGGGACGGTCCGCTCACATAGGACCGTCCGGCCTTGCCGGTGGTCTGAGGAGTGTTCGCACTGGTTGTTTCGATCAGGGTTCGGCTCTGGCCGACCGCAAACCATGGAGATTGATATGCACAGCTATACTCTGCAAGGCGGCGGCCGCATGCCGGCCCTGGGCCTCGGTACCTGGAAATCAGCTCCCGGTGAGGTCTATGCAGCGGTGCGCGAGGCCCTGGCCGTTGGCTATCGGCACATCGACTGCGCCCCGGCCTACCAGAACGAACCTGAGGTTGGGCGAGCCCTGGCCGAGGCCCTGGCCGCCGGCCCGCTCAGCCGGGCCGATCTGTGGCTCACCTCAAAATTATGGAATGACGCCCACGGCCCAGACCAGGTGCGGCTTGCTCTGGAGCGGACGTTGCACGATCTGCGCACCGACTACCTGGACCTGTTCCTCATCCACTGGCCCGTGCTGTTCCGGCCGGGTGTGGCCTTCCCCCGGAGCGGCAACGATTATCTGCCGCTCGAGAGCATCCCGCTTCTCGACACCTGGCGGGCCATGGAGGACTGCGTCGCGGTCGGGTTGACCCGCTACATCGGCGTCTGCAACTTCAACATCGCCAAACTCGATGCGCTCTGTGCGCAGGCCGCGATACAGCCGGCGGTGCAACAGATTGAACTCCACCCCTGTCTGCAGCAGCCGGCCATGCTCGACTTCTGCCAAAACCGCGGTATCCTGCTCACCGCCTACTCGCTGCTGGGCTCAGCCGACCGGCCCGCGGGCATGAAGAAGAAGGACGAGCCGAACCTGCTCAGCGACCCGGTGATTACCACCATCGCGGCCAAAAAGGGGGCCACACCCGGTCAGGTGCTCATTGCCTGGGCGCTCGCCCGGGGGACCGTCGCCATTCCCAAGACGGTGCGGCCTGAGCGGCTGCGCGAGAACCTGGCCGCGGCTGACCTGCGCCTCGACGCAAGCGACCTCGCCGCCATCTCCGAGCTTGACCGGGGCTACCGCCTGGTTGACGGGGCCTTCTTCACTGGCGGGGGCTCGCCGTATACGTTGGCATCGCTGTGGGACGAGGAACACCGCACTGGTGGCCAGGGCCTGCATTGACTATGCACGGCGTATCACGGGAGGTGACCACCCCTTACCGGCGTATTCCCCAGACCTTTCCGGTAGGGCTGACGCCCACCCAATTCTTAAACAGCCCCTGCAACCTGCGCCACCTGGCGCGGGGAAACCTCCGGCTGATGGTGCTGGAGAATTTATTCATTGCCAACGAGATCCGCTGGCGGCCGGCCTACAAGCAGCTCCTCTACCGCGACGATGCCGGTCGGCTGATCGTCACCATCAGCCAGAACTCGGTGGACAACGCCATCACCGAGCTGCTCGGCATCGTGATTAAACGGATGGCCGAAGACGAAGCCTACGCCCGGGCGGAACCGGGCCTCGCCGCCCAGGTAATCGAGTTGCGCAACCGGCTGGTGCTCGCCGGCCTCGCTGAGCCCATCAACACCCCCTCCTTGCCCCATGGTCAGTTGCTGCAGGAGACTGGGCAATGATCGAGATCGAGGGACTGACCACCTCCGGGCTCCAGGTCGACCGTTTCAGTCTTCGGGCTGGCGAGACCTGGTGCTGTGTGGGCGCCATCGGCTCGGGCATGGAGCACTTCTGCGACATCATCGGTGGGGGCGAGACGTCGTTTACAGCCCAACGGCTGGAATTGCCCGCAGACCTCGGCATGATCTCCTTCCGCAGCCAGCAGGACCTGTACGAAGAGGAACTGCGCCGCGACAACACCGACTTCCTTGACCGCCTCGACCCGGGCACCCCGGCGCGCGCCTTTCTGACCGAGATAGACCACAACCACCACCTGATCGAGCTGTTTGATCTCGACTCCCACCTCGACAAGGGCTATCGCCAGCTGAGCTCCGGCCAGGCGCGCAAGCTCCTCCTGCTGGCGCAGCTCACCCGCGGCGCCTCCCTGCTGGTCATGGAAAATCCCTTCGAAGGACTGGACCAGGCGGCTTGCGCCGAACTGGACCGGGTGCTTGGCGAGCTGCCTGGCCGCGGCCTTGGGCTGCTGCTGTTCGTTGGCAATCAGGGTGACATCCCGGCCTGGTGCACCCACCTGGCCGTCTTCCGCGACGGTGCGCTGGTTGTCCAGGGGGAGGCGGCGGAGGTGCGGGCCGCGGCCGGTGCAGCATTGCAGCGACCGCTCGGCCTGTTCCGGGTGAGTGTCGAGGAACTGCGCGCTGAGCAGCGCAGTCTGGACGAGGGC
>JAVEYP010000156.1:0-5428 GCA_034003445.1 Desulfobulbus sp. | reverse complement strand
GGATTGCGTGAGAAAGGGTGCCTGCAGGGTCAAATCAATGGGCAGTTCAACTCTGATCATGTCCTGCCTCCTGGGTGGTTGGGTGCGATGGCACTGGTTCCACCAGATAGTCCCAGAGCTCCAATAGGTGCAGCCATTGGGCGGTTTCACTCCCCAGGCAATTTTCGACACATTGCCAACGATCGCCAAGATCAATGGATCCCGTGAGTTTTATCAAACCTTTTTGCAGTGTGGCTGGATCCTCACCCAGATACAGCTGTTCCACCAAGCGGTGCAGGCGACGCTTAGGGAGCTGTTGTTGCAGATCGGCAAGGACACCACTCTCCAGCAGCGGCCACATGGCGTTGCCGTCAAGCAGGAGTTCGTGTGGCAAAACACCGCGTGGACAGCGGCCCAGGCGGAAACCATCCACATCGGCACCCGCATGATCAAAGGATTCCAGGACCTGGTAGGCCACCCGGTTGGCGGTGCGGTCCCCCTTGGCCAGATCGCCAAGCCGTTTGGCGAGATCGACAATGCGCTGAATAGGGGCCTTGCAGTGGCAGAACACCAGACCCGCTGCCAGGGTGAGGTGATCATCCTTGGTGGGGAAACGCCATTTCTCGGCAACTTCCTTGAAAAAATGGGCCAGCAGCCACCACCCTTTGCGGGCCGGGACAACCCAGATGATTTCATCGCCACCCCAGAGCAGGGTTTCAAAACGAAGGGCCTGGTTGTTCCGCCACGAGCGATCTTTGGGGTCAGCAAGGATCTCGTTCAGCAGCACCTTCAAGGTGCCCTCCTGGAACTCGGTGCGCAACTTCCGGTCAAAGCGCTGTTGTTGGGCAGAGGTTTGACAGTGTTTTCGCTGCAGGGCACCAAAACCGTTGCCATCCAGATAAATGACCGCCATTTTATGGTTCAATGGGTCCTGCGGGTCCTTCAAATCGCTTAATTCATTGAAATCTTGAACCAAGGCGGGGAAGTCTTTCAGCCCCATTTTTTCATACCAGGCGACCTTTTCTCGTCCCAATTCCCGGCGGAGTGCAACCGAATTTCCTGCCGCGAGTTGCTCCGTGCCCTTTCGTTCTTGACCGCATGCCGGGCTGACATGGTCGAATTCGCAGACCGTGATGCGCTGTTTCCCCCCCTTTCGCTCTATCTCAGGAATCTTGCCAACGTCGACCACCTGGGGGACCACCAGGGAGGGGCTTTGCATCTGGCGCCACTTGTTCAGGGCGGACAGCCGTTCGCGCACTTGGGGGTACGCAGCGTCAGGGCCGGCAGGCAGGAAATCGACTACAAAGGTGGCACCGCTGTATACTTTCCAAGTTGTTAAAAAATGACGGGCACAAGCGGCCACCCGAGCGGCTTGATCGTCGTCTTTGGCCGTGAAGGCCACCAGCCCCCACGAGGCACCCTGGGTGATGGAGCGGATCGCAAAAGAGGGGCCAAGGTGGTTTTTCAGGTGGGGAACAACCTTGCCCGGAGCATCGAGGAGAATCCAGCCACCACCGCGAATGGTGTTTAGATCGTTGGTGTCGTAGACGAAGTTGCCTAGATTGACGCCTTCGATACGCAGGAAATAGTTAGACATCCTTCCCTCCTTGTGCCTTGGGGGCCTTATCGAAAAATCTTTTCGTAAGGTAATAGGTGAAGGGCCACGCGAGAAGGACGACAGAGGCTAAGAAGAAGAATGCCCAAAACTCATTCGTTACTCTCAACCATTCTAACCAACTGCACTCGCTGAGGTGTTTGCATACAGCATCAAACCATGTAACTCGATAATTTGCGTAGAACCAGCCGGGAATGTTATACTCTTCCGCATTCATGCCAAAAATTCCTGCCACCACGGCAGCACCAGCCAGAGGAATGCCTATTTTGGCTAGGCCATTGGCAGATCGTGTCAGTCTCTCCGCTCGGTCCGCACTTTTCTTCTGCTCAGTGATTGTAACGAATTCGTGCGCTGTCTCGATCTCCTGCTGGACCTCGGCATACAGGTCGGTAATATCAAAGTGTTTCCTGGCCAGATCGTACATTTCAATGCCCTGCTGCTGATTGGAGAGCAACGGAAACTGATATCTGATAGTGAAAAGAATAAAGGTCTCTCGGAGACGACTATAGTCTTGAGACTTTGTTTGTTGTCCTTCAGGCTCGTTTGGTCGGTCGTTCTTGCCCGTGACAACGCTGAGTTCCCGGCTCAAACGAAAAAGCGTGACCCGGGTGTAAAGGAGCAAGAGGGCCATATCAAAATACATCTCCCTGAAGTGACGCCTTAACGGGGCACCTGTTTTCTTATTCGATCCCTCCTAGTATTCCTGAGAAGGTGGACCCAGCATCACCCCACTGTGATAACTGAAGCCGTACCAGGTACCCCACTGCTCCCAGCGGTGATACGTTCTCTCTTCCGCCCATTGCCGTTCAAAGTCCCTGGCCGCATTATGCGTTTTACTGGGGGCCAGGGAATCATCCGGGGGATCGACATTGAGCAGTTTAATCCAGTGGCCATAGGCATGGGCCTGCCAGTTGCTGGTGCAAAAGGCCCGCTGCAGTGATCCGCCCCCCCTTGCCATAATGGCCGCACTCCAGACATAGGCGCGGTGGTCGGCATACGGCAAGTCGTCGTATTTCGATGGTTTTCGCTTAGCTCGGTGGTCTGTTTCCTTTTTTCCGCGGTCGCGCCACACTAGCTGTTTGTCCCCTTCAGAACATTGAAGGGGAAATTCCAGCAGGTTGGTCCAGCGGTCAAGATAGGCTTCTTCGTAATTCTCTTTGCAATCACTCACTGTCCGTGCAGAACCGGAATCCTTAAGCTTCACCACCATGTTCTCGAGCAGCTTTTTAAATTTCTGCCAATGGGCCTTATAGGGGCGTCGATAACATCGAAATATCTCGTTGATTTCCAAGAGATCGGTCAGGTCAGGCTGGGCATTGGGGCGTAGATTCGGGAAATAGAGCTCCACCAGTAAAAAGCCTGTTTGCAGCAAGGACTCTTCCTTCTCCTGCCCGCTGTCCTGCCTTGGCCACTCAAACAGCACCAGTCGGGGCGGTGCCAGACAAACTTCTATGGAAGAGCCTCCGGTTTTATCCCGGCACGGGCAACAAACAGGTTTTCCCCAATCACTGTCCTTCCAGGCTTCCGCATTCATGCGCAGCCATTGTGCGCGCTTAAACAGGACCTGTTGGGTCTCAAAGGTGAAGTAGTCCTTCCGTTCCTGGAGCGATTCTTGCCAAGCCGCATCCTCAATAGCCGCCTCCGCCTCATACCTGAGACGGTGGTGCTGGTCGGGTGCATGTTGGGCAAGTTTTTGCACCTTATAGGCAAAAGGAAAAACAAACCGGCTGAAGGACGCCGGCTTCTTTTCTGGTTCGCCGCAGATCAGGCGCAGTGATGGGTTATGCGAAGTCATCGTCCTCTCCATGAAGTTCCACTTGATAAAATCCCAGGCCAAAGCTGGTCTTGCCACCGATGCCTGTCCACTGACCCAGCGAAAGCCAGGGAAGACAAGGGCTGACATCTCCTGTGTAGCTCAGCGAACCGCGCAAGCCCCCAAAGAGCATGGGCTCCCGGCCCGATTTGTCCGGACGTTGCCATTCGTCCCAGTCGGCGGTGGTCTGCGAATGATTTAATCGCACCTGCTCAGCCTTGTGGAGTACGAGAGTTTTCTCCTGTCGCGAAAGGAGACTGCCGCTGCCATACAGACTGGAGAGGCTGTTGATTCTTCCCAGCAGACGGTCCATAAAAACCGAAAAAGGTGGTGGGCTACCGACAAGATGGTTGTTATTTTTCAAACGCATCCGGGTCAGCAGGTGGATGCTGACGCCATCGGCCTGGGTAGCCGACGCCTGGAGTATGTGCCGGGCTCGGACGTTTTCCGAACGCGGCAACCATTTGTCATCAACGAAAACAGGTTCCGAGCCGCTGAGGGTCAACTGCTCGACCAGGGAAATCACATAATGGCCCTGTTGAGAGCCTAGGCCGAGGACCTGACCCAGGGTTTCCAGGGCGGCAAAGGCCAGCATGAATTGGTCCACGGCCATGCCGAATAGCATGAGCACGCAGCACAGTGTATCGCCGGGTTCGTACCGGGTGCGCTCTTCCAGCGGGGGGACGAGCATAAATGGATTGGGTTGCTTGTGTGTGGCAGGGAAAAAGGCGGTGCGACAACGCGGACTGACTCGGGCTAGTGCCCGATTGAAGCCACCATGAAAAGTGGAACCTTTAAACGGCGGAAGAACGATTGGAGAAGTGACGACCAAGTGAAATCGATAACAGGAAAGCGGGAGATCAGCCACCGATGCCCAAGGAGGAGTCATTGTGGGATTGTGGTCAGCGTCATGAGGTGCCGGTTGGCTTGTGTTGCGTTCCTTGATCGATTGAGTATCGATACTCCTTAACTGCTAGATACGCAAAGAGAAAAAGGAAGAAATCACCTCTGTAGTCTTGAATAAAAAATTCTTAAAAATCAAGAGGATGTAAAATCATCACTTTTATTGATATTGTCCCAAAACAATAGATTGCCCACCCGAAGGCTGTTCCCCCATCTAGCTGAAATTGTTGCCAGGCCCATCGATGAGGCATTGGAACCGCGCATCGCAGTCATAGGCGGCCTCGCCAATTTCGATAAGCCGTTGAGTGGCAAATCTGTTACCCGTAACACCCTTTGATGGAGAGAACAGGGAGCAAAATAGGGCAAAAAAAGAGACGGAACTCTTCAACGGCCTTCAAGGAAAAAGTGGCCTAGGCGGCGAGAGCCGGGGAGAGGGCCCTTGGCGAATCGGCGCAACAGGTCGAAGCGCAGCCAGTCCATATTGGGCTTGGGAACAACAAGTTACCGCGAGCGCAGCTCATGTTTTCGGGACAACCTCGCCCAGCGGGCAGGGCGCGGATGTGCAGGCGTTACAGGCCCCGATCGGGCAAGTGATAATGGAAAAATTTTTTAGCAGGTGTGCTCACGAAAGCGGGAAAGCTGGGCGCAAAGCGTCGCTCAACCGCAGCCAAGCAAATGGCCACCATCTGCATCGCTAACATGGTTTCCAGTTCGTCTTTGGGTTCGATACCGGCGATAACAGCGAGGGCGAAGTTCATGGCTTCTTGATCCAGCTCTTGGCCTTTCGAAACAGCGCTATTCAGTTGCCTAAGGACGCTGTCTGTGAAATCGGCAGAATTGGTCCCTAGCAGTCTGTCGGACTTTTTATTCGGAAGGTGATAAAATCGCCGTGTCTTGAAAACCCCCACAAAGGGAAAGAATCCATGAGTGACACCTTTTGTCAAGTTGATCGGAACACACTGTTTTTGTTGCCGCCGTCGATGAACGACTGGCTGCCCGAGGGGCATCTGGCCCGATTCATCGTCGAGATTGTTGGCCAACTCAACCTGGCCCTGATCAAGTCTGCCTATGCCGGGCGCGGCTCCAAGGTCTGTCATCCCGAAATGCTCCTGGCCCTG
>JAVEYP010000155.1:0-5452 GCA_034003445.1 Desulfobulbus sp. | reverse complement strand
CTGTCATGCAACGAGGCAGAGGTGACAAGGGCGCTGATCGGCAGGCCGATATCATTGGTATCCAGATGCTGCTTGTAGCCGTCCCATGATGTTTTGTAGCCTTGAGCATTCTTTTATCGCTGTGGAACCTCGGCTTATGTGGCCGACAAGCTCATGCGACAGGTATTCTGCCACCAACGCATCATGTGCCACGTTGCCCAAACTGCCCGTGGCAAGGAACCTGCAGTTCCAGATCCGCATATCCTACGCAGGTTAGTTGCCAATTGCAGGGCGCGATGCAGGTCGCTGGTCGTCGGGCAACGATAGAGCGCCTTGGCCACGAAGGCGCGGGCTAAAGACTGGCGATCAAGAGGTTTGCGACCGGGATACCGATACCCGGCGACGATTCTGGGCACATGCCGTTTAACCTCGGCGATCTCCAGAATCGACACCAACCGCTTTTCCTGTTCGGTAAGCAGCGTTGGCAAACATTCGTTCAGATGGGGGAACAGACTTCTTTGGATACGCCCCATCAACCATGCTCTTTTTCCGTGAGCTTCATGGTGTTCTCCCTGGCTCTGTTTTGCTGGATACAAAACTTTACCGAGAAACTTCGTGAAGTTCAATTATTTCATATTGTTATATTGATACTATCCTGCGGCAAACCTCTCGATCGCGGGTAGTTCTCGTCATTTTTACAAAAAGCTCTTCTGTTTTCTAAAAAACAATCATAGAAGGTTCTTCATGGCACTGAGCGCAAGAAACCAGTTAACGGGCAAAGTCAAGGACATCAAAACAGGCATGATCATGGCCGAGGTGACCGTGGAATTAGCCCCAGTCGTTGAAATCGTTGCGGCCATCACCACCAGCTCAGTAGAACGGTTAGGACTTGTTGCTGGGAAATAGGCCCAAGTGGTCATCAAAGCAACGAGTGCTATGCTCAATGCCTGAATCTAAGTCTGCTACATCCGGAAAATTAATTTATCGCTGGACAATGAACAGCCAGCTTCAGCGACACGGATGATACAAGTGCAGGAATTATCCCTGGCGGGCTCTCCTGGGAGAGATTCCAGCCGACACCACTCACGAGCAAACAGACCTGAATGCCAAGGCAAAGCGGGCAACTTTTTTCGTTTTCACTGGAACAAGTTGCCCGTTTTCTAGTCAGCAAACCGCAGAGTTTTTTTCCAAGGGACTGTGAACATCAGCAACAGGGCACCACTCCCCGTTTTTAGATCCGTTGGTCCACCACAAACGCCTGCGTAGTGTCGGACCGATTTCAGCCCCGTGAGAATTCTTGCGAGTTCCCATCCTGTACGTGATCGCAATGGCGTTTATATTGTCGCCTCAATAACCTTGGCCGCCGCTGTCTCCGGTCCGGGAACCGTCCGGGCATGAGTCCTCAGTCCTACCAATCCATCGTGGTCCGCCCCTACCTATTCGGGTAGCCATCCCAGGAAAAATAGCTGCCATCCCCTCCTGGAAGAGTACACCCGGCCACCCTCCCCCACCCCTTACGATCCAGCAGACGCATCCTTGGATCAGCGAAGCATACAGCGCACCTAGCCTCAGGCGAGGACCAACCGCTCGCCCGGTTCCGGCAGCAGCCCGCGTTCGCCCAGTTCCTGGGCAAGAAGAGCGCGAATTTCAACGTCGTGCGCCCGGCGCACTGGCCGGCTGAGATGTACCAAGGCAAGGGCCTTGGCGCCAGTCTTCCGGGCCAGTTCCAGGCAAGACGCCACTCCGCTGTGACCCTGAGTGTCCGCAGTCAGACCATAGGCCTCGTGAATGAGCAGGTCCACCCCGCTGGCCAGGGCCGCGGTGGCCGGTGTGGCCCGGCCGTCGCCGCTGTAGAACAAGGCCACGCCCCCTGCGTCCAGCCGAACTGCCAGACAGGGTGCATGCGTGCTGTGCTCGCTGGCCGCAAAGGACCAGCCTGCGCCGGCAGTCGTCAACGAACAGCCCGGCGCAGCCTCGAGACAGCGCACCGGGTACTGCAGTCGGGCACGAAAGCTCGGGTAGGCAAGCTCCAGGGCCTGCCAGACCTTTGCCTCGATGCCAGCCGGGCCAACCACGGTCAGCGGCAGAGTGCGACCCTCCTCCCAGAACCGCAGCAGCAAGAGCGGCAGGCCAAGGAAATGGTCGCCGTGAAAATGCGATATCCACACTGCGTCCAGGCCTACGCCCGCGGTCGCGTGGGTGTAATAGGCCGCGGCCGCGGTAAAGCCGCAGTCCAGCAGCACGTGGCTCGCACCGTCCACTCCGTCCATTGAGACGAGCACCGAGGTGTTGGGATAACGTTCGTCAAAGGCCTCGCCCACACCGATAAATTGAACTTGCATACCTTGCTCCCTGTTGTTCTGATGATCCGGATGATGGTCAGCATACTGTCAATCAACTGGGAATGCAGCAGGTCCAGGCGCGCTGCGGCCGAGACAAGAATCGGAGCTGTGGTGGATCGGTTTCCTGCGGATGGATATGCAGCCTCACGAAACTGAAACGCGCAATACGGGTGAAGGCGGATTGACCGCTCTTGAATCAACCCTGCCCGGCGCGACCTGCTGAGGATTCACTGCGTGGCTGTGGCAACAGTTTTTTTGATCACGACATTCACCAAAAAGCTTCTGCGCGATTCGTCTTAAACAGTCGAGAAGTGGTCAATCCTGGCCTAAATGGGTGGGGAGGCGCTGTTGTTGATCCAGCCCGATTCAATGGGGTCTACCCGGCACAGCAGCAACGGGTCGCGCTGGCTATAGTGTGACAGGAACTGGCTCGTTCCGGAAAATGGCCCATCCGACCTTGACCGAGCAACACCCTAACTCCAAGGCTTCTGCCCATCTTCTGCTCACGCTTCCTTTTGACAATACGGCCAGGTTCGGGAATAGTCCGGCACAAGAAGCCCATCCCGGCAACAGTGCCAGCCGTGGCGCCTGCACCAAAAACCTCACCGAACGAGACCTGTCATTTCCTCCTCACCCTTTGATTCCTGGACCGAAAAATACGACCAATGGTTCACCACCTCTATTGGCCGGTTCGTGCACGACTACGAGGCCGAACTGCTGCTCACGCTGCTCGACCCGCAACCAGGCGAGCGCATCCTTGATGCAGGCTGCGGCACCGGCATCTTCACCGGCGACGTGCTCGCCCGCGGACCGGCGGTGACTGGTGTCGACCTCTCCCTGCCCATGTTGCGCCCTGCCCTGGCCCGTCATGCCACCGCCCGCTTCACCGCCCTGTGTGGAGACCTGTGCGCCCTGCCCTTTCCAGACGAATGTTTCGATCGGGCCTGGTCCATGACCGCCATCGAGTTTATCGAGGACGCGGCCGTGGCCATCGCCGAACTCGAACGAGTCACCCGGCCGGACGGCTGCCTGGTGGTCACCACGCTCAACAGCCTCAGCCCCTGGGCCGAACAGCGCATTGCCAAGGGCCGCGCCGGCCACGAGCTGTTCGAGCGCGTCTTTTTTCGCTCGCCGGCCGAGATGCGCGCCTTGATCGGGCTAGACTGCATCGTGCGCACCGCAGTACATTTCCGCAAGCAGGACCCGGTCGACCAGGTACCGGAACTGGAGCAGCGCGGCCGGGAAACCAACTCAGGTCAGGGTGCCCTGCTGGCCGTGCAATGGCACCGGCCAGCCCGCTGAACGAACGAGACGCCTCACCGCCAAGCCCCTTTGCCGCTTTCCGCTCTATTCCGCCGGGGCAACAGGGTCCTTTCTCAGCTGGAGCATGGGCCTAAAATCAGGCGACACGCTCCGCCGCCGCAGGCCATTGTTTACTTTGACAAACAAGGCGTTGCGGGCGATAGTTGCGCTTGCCATCCCAGCAATCCCCCGCCCTTTTTCATCCTGCATCCGCCAGCCCCGCCAGGGCGCCGGCACAGAGGAGGACTACTATCGTGCAGATCAGGAACATGCCCCGCATCGTCTTCGCTGCCACACTGCTCATCGCTGTCCCACTTTTTGCCGCCAATCAGCCCGCAGACCCGACCCTGGCAGCGCGCCAGGCCCTCAGCCAAAAAGGCTTGTCGCCGCAGGTCATCTCGCTCGACGATTTTCATAAAGGCGTCGAACCAGAGAACTTCCAAAAACGCAGCGGCGCACCATACAAGCCGTCGCACAACGAGGACCCGTCCATCCCTCCCCAGTGCTGGATCGAGACCGGCTACGGCACACAAAACGCCTGCCTGTTCTGCCACACCGATTACCTGGCCAAAAAGCAACTCGGCAACGCCTTTCCGCTAGGAGTAGACCAGATCCTCCACTCCTTTCCCACCCCAGACCTGAACAAGGTGCTCTGGCGCAACACTATCTTCCCCGAGGAAATCCTTGCCCGCCTGAAATATGAGAACATCCCTCTGCCCAAAAGTGAGGATGTGGGCTACGTGCGCAAAGATAACTGGACCCCTGCCTACGAAGCCTCCCGCCGGGCAGGCAGCAACAGCTGGATCAACCCGAAATCCAGCGAATTCATCCTCTTCCCAGCGCTCAACCCAGCCCATCTCTACCCAGCCGCGGGCAATGACCCGACGGCTGGCGGCAAACACGGCTTTATCGACACCAATGGCTTTGTCCTGGACGAGGCCTCCCAACCCACGGGCTGGCGCGCGGTCAACTTCTTCCCCTACGGCATCTTCATGCCCATGAGCGGCAGCGTCAGCGGCGTCTACCTGCGTCTGCCGCGGCCGTTCATGACCAAAGGCGGCAAGGTGGATCTCGACATCTACCGCAACAACCTCGACCTGCTCGAACGCAACATCAAGAACCGGCAGCTCACCGAAACCCGCTACGTGGGCGATGCGTCCAGGATCAAGCTGGTGCGCGGCTTCTACCCGGTTGGCAGCGAGTTTGCGCACCCGCTGCACTACGTGGACCTCAAGGCAGACGGCCAGGTCGGCAGCCACCTCGATGGCGTGTCTCCGGCCGCGGCGCACGGCTACGAGTTCCCGGGCACGCGCTCCACCCGGGTCAAGGAAATCCGCTACATGTTTAAATGGAAAGAGGTCGGCCTGAAGGACATCGGTGAGGGCGCCCACCCGGACGGCGTGGTCATAGGCCGCGAGGGCCAGGGCTGGGTGGATAACAACGCGGGCTGGCTGCTCTCCGCCTACATCGAGGACCGCAAGGGCCAGCTGCGACCGCAGACCACCGAGGAGCTAATGCAGTGCCTGGGCTGCCATGGCAAGGTCGGCAACACCGTGGACTCGGTCTGGTCGTTCCAGCGCAAGCTGCCCAGCACAGACGGTTGGCGCGAAATGGATTACGGCGCCTACGACGCTTCCCAGCCGCAGACCAGCCGGCTGCACGACTACCAGCACGTCGGCTCAGACTTTGGCGAGATGGGGTTTTTCCTGCACGTGGTGGTCGGCGCCAACCTGTGGGGCGTGATGCCGCATGAGGTCGCCGCTGAACTCAAGCGCTTTGGAGCACCGCAACAGGAAGCGCTCGGGCTTAAGCTTGACCTGGAGACCGTG
>JAVEYP010000154.1:0-5516 GCA_034003445.1 Desulfobulbus sp. | reverse complement strand
GCTGCGGCCGGCCTGCCGTTCTACGACTCGCCCGAGCGGGCCGTGACCGCGCTCAAGGCCCTGCACGAATATGGTGTCTGGCAGCGGCGGCCCGTCCGCCAGGTCGTGCGTTTCCCGGTCAATCGCAGGCGGGTGGAACGGATCATTTACCGTCGTCAGCGAGCGGACCGGCTGCGATTGGGCGAAGTCAAGTCGAAGGACATCCTCAAGGCCTACGGCTTCCAGATCCTTGAGGGCAGGCTGACCACTTCACCCGAGGAAGCCACAGAGATCGCTCGCTTCATTGGCTTCCCGGTGGCGCTCAAGGTCATTTCGCCGTCCATTATTCAGAAGTCAGACATGGGCGGCGTGCGTCTTAACCTCGGTTCCGCCCAGGAGGTGGCCGACGCCTTTGACCTGATGATGCTGCGCATTAACAAGCTCGCGCCCAACGCCATCATCGGCGGCATCTATGTGGAAAAAATGGCTGAAAAGGGATTGGAGGTGATCATTGGAATGACCCGCGACCCCCAGTTCGGGCCCATGCTCATGTTCGGTCTGGGCGGCATTTTTGTCGAGGTGATGAAGGATGTCACCTTTCACCTCGCGCCGATCACCGAGAACGAGGCGGTGCAGATGCTCCAGTCGACCCGCTCCTACGAACTCCTGCGGGGTAAACGAGGTCTCAAGGAGGTGGACCTGCACGCCATCGCCGTGGCCCTGCAGCGCATTAGCCAGCTGACCACGGACTTCCCGCAGATACTCGACCTGGAGATCAACCCGCTGATTATCGGCGAGATCGGCAACGAGCCAGTGGTGGTTGATGCCCGCATGACCTTTGCGCCGCTGCTCGAGCAGCACTGAGCCCAGCCTTCGCACCAACAGGAAACACCCATGGAATACATGAACAACTGGCAGGAGCAGTACAGCGACATGATCGCCACCCCGGCGCAGGCGCTCAGCCACCTCAAGAGCGGGCAACGGGTGTTTATCGGCACGGGCTGCGGTGCGCCGCAAGACCTGATCACTGCCATGACCGGGCGGTCCCGGCAGGTGTCCAACGTCGAGGTTATCCAGCTGATTACCAAGGGCGACGCGCCGTATGCGGACAAAAAGATGTCGGACAGCTTTGTCATCAACTCTTTCTTTATCAGCTCGAACATTCGCAGTGTCATCCAGGAGGGATATGGCGACTACACGCCGATTCTGCTCTCCGATGTGCCCAAGCTCTTCAACTCCGGCAGCATGCCCATTGACATTGCCCTGGTGCAGGTGACCCCGCCTAACGACCATGGGCGCGTCAGTTTGGGTATTTCGGTGGACATCACCCGCAGCGCAATCAACAACGCATCGCTGGTCATCGCCGAGATCAACCCGAACATGCCCTGGACGCATGGCGACACCACTATGGAGGTGGAGGACCTGGACATCCTCGTGCCCGTGGATCGGCCGATCCTCGAGCGCGAATTGCACACGCCCAACGAAATCAGCCGCAAAATTGCCCGCGCCGCGGCGGCCCTGATTCCCAACGGCTCGACCATCGAACTTGGTCTCGGCCGGGTGCCTGGCTATGGCCGCATCCCGCAGGTGGTGATGGAGTATCTACACGACCGCAAAGACATCGGCTTTCACACAGAGATGATCAGCGACTCGATCATCTCGCTGGTCGCCTCAGGCGCGGTCACGGGTGCCATGAAGTCCATCGACCGCGGCAAAATTACCGCCAGCTTCTGCATGGGCACCAAAAAGCTCTACGACTATATCGATGACAACCCGCTGTTCAGCTTCCGGCCCACCGAATACATCAACGACGCCAACGTTATCGGCAAGCACAAGCGCATGGTGGCCGTGAACATGGCCCTGGAGATTGACCTCACCGGCCAGGTCTGTTCCGACTCGATGGGCGACCGCTTCTACTCGGGCATCGGCGGTCAGATCGACTTTAACCGCGGCGCGGCCCGCTCCGAGTCGGGCCGGGCGATCATCACCTTGCCGTCCCTGAACCGCGAGGACGAATCGGCCATTGTTTGCACCCTGCGGCCCGGCTCTGGGGTGACCATCAACCGCGCGAGCGTCCACTACGTGGTCACCGAATACGGCGTGACCTACCTGCACGGCCGCTCCATTCAGGAGCGGGTAATGGCGCTCATTTCTATTGCCCACCCGGATTTTCGCGAACAGCTGTTTCGCGAGGCCGTAGCTGCCAAGTATCTACGGCCCGACTTGGCTCGCTTTGGTAACCGCTTCCTGGCGCCGGCGGAGGAGTCAATTCGGGCCTCCTACCTATTGCCTGAGGGCATTGAGGTGAGCTTCCGCTCGATCAAGCCCACGGATGAGCCGCACATGCGCGACCTGGTCTACAGCCTCAGCCAAGAGACCATTTACTACCGGTTCATGAGTCGGCAACCGCGCTTTACCTCCCGTCAGATCCAGGATTTTGTCTACATTGATCACCGCCGCGACGTGGCCGTGGTCGGAACCATTCCGGAGGCACACGGCGAACAGATCATCGTAGTCGGCACCTACTATCTTAACGAGAAGACCAACATGGCCGAGGTGGCCTTTGTCGTGCGCGATGGCTGGCAGAATAAGGGGTTGGGCACCTTCATGTTCAAGCATTTGGTAAAGATTGCTAAGCGCAACGGTATCGCAGGCTTCACCGCCGAGGTGCTGCGCGAGAACGAGCGCATGCAGGCTGTGTTCAACCACTCCGGCCTCAAGGTGGCGAGCCACCTGGAAGAGGGCGTGTACAGCTTTGAGATGGGGTTCTGAGCTGGGAAGGATATCTCTGTTGCTGGACCCTTTTTTCCGGCGCAGGCACCACGATCCGAGAGGGCAGGGGACTGCCTTCCCGGATTTTGCTTTGTGGCGGTCAGCTGACCGGTGAGATTTCGTTGTGTCTTGGAGCCGATCGCAGGAAGTCATTGCCGACGTGGAGACAGCTCACGACCACGGAGAACGGGATAGGTTTCGTTGCCGCCTGCGAACAGCGAAAGCCCTGAGGCTGGGCTTTTGCAACAGGGCCTCCTGGCGTTGTTCTTTCGTACCGTTATGTTGCGACGGATCGCGGCAGGCTACGTTCTGACTGCGCTGGATGTTGTAATTCGTCATCGTGGGGTCTGGTGCTAAAGGATTTTCGCAGCATTGTTTCCTAGCTGGTTAGACTGGTCGTCCCGGTCCGCTAGAAAAACAGTCAACCTGCGGGCTTCGTACTGTTTCAGGGGTGGTTCGCTGAGGCAAGCCCGTGCCACCGTGTGCCATTCAACGTTGCTCAGGCTGGAGAGCATTGTGTTTGTTTTCATTAGTAACAACAGGGGGTGACTAGCGGTTTCGCCGCCGCCCCGTTTGCAGTGGCACCCCAATCAAGAATGATTTATGTTAAAAACAAAGTAAGGCAGCAATCGCGAAATCGCCCGCGAGACCCTGCATGGTGCTCCTGACTACCGGCGATCTGCTTTGTGCAAAGGAGGTCTGTTCATGTACAACGAGGCTCAGCTATGCGAGAAGATCAAATCCCTGTATCCCGACATCGGTCAGTGCGGCATTGATGTCAGTGTGGACTGGAACGAAAAAGAAAAGACCTGGTTGGTCCATCTTAAAAAGGACACCCACACCTTGGAACATTTTCTCGAAACCGCGGATGCAGACATTTGTATGGCTGACAAACAGTGTGTCTCCCTTGGCTTAGAAATCGCCCAGCTTCGCAAAAACATAGAGGGCAAGCAGTTTTAGGGATGCTTGCGGCTGCGGCCGGCGGGCGCGCATAATGCGCCCGCTGGTTTCTAGGACGACAGGTGCGGGGAACTCATTTGCGCAGTGGTCCGCTTGGTGGTTTTGCCTGACAGACGGTGGCGCGGGGGATTTGACTGCTGGACCTGCAAAGCTGCTTGCGGACGTTAAAGCCGCGGCAGTATGCGTGACCCGTACAATTTTTTTCCGAACTCGTTCAGACAGCGGCCCGGCCGTACGCTGCTTTCCCTGGGTCCATTCTCCTGCTCTCTCTCGGCTGTCCCGGCGATCAGGTCGAGATCGGCTCTATTCGTTCTTTTTTGAAAACCGATACGTTCTCAACGTGGAGAATAAACCATGGAAATCAAAGTCTGCGGGCCAGGGTGCGCCACCTGCGAAAAGACCCTAAAAATCGTTGAGGCCGCAATCGTGGCCAAAGGTGTCGTTGCCACAGTGGTTAAAGTGCATGATTTTCAGGAGTTTGCCAAGCTGGGTGTTCTTACTACCCCAGCGGTAGTGGTCGACGGGCAGGTCAAGTGCGTTGGCCGAGTGCCCAAGCAACAGGAAGTAGAAAAGTGGATCAGTTGACTGGTCAGGCTTTTAGCCTGGCGGATTGATTGGCACGGCTGCGTATGGAGCCCGAAACGCGGTACCGCATCCGGAGAACTGCAAGTCGCCGTGATCGGAGGTTGGCTGCGGCCGCTTCCAGCCGTGACCGTCTATCGCTCGTGACCTCTTGGTCTAAATCAGCCAGCAGCCCCGGGAACCGGTCGAGCCGGGGCACGAACTCCTGGCCGGGCCGGCTCGCACCTAGCCCCACCGCCTGGCCATGAGCCTTTTCGCGGTTTCACAACTGCTTGTTGCCCTGGCCATCTGTCTGAACATACTGGCCTTTCAGTGCAGAAAGCGGCACATCATTATTCTCCTGCTGCTTGTCTCCTGCGCCCTCGTGGCCGTGCATTTCCTGCTGCTCGGCTATACCACTGCCGCGGGTCTGCTGCTGCTCTCCATGGCACGCTTGGCGGTCGGCTTGTGGACGGTTTCAAACAAAATGATGGGCCTGTTCGCGCTTGGAGCAGTGACTCTTACCGCCTTTACCTTTACGGGCTGGCTGAGCGTGCTCAGTTGCGCGGCCGTGCTGCTCAGCACGGTCGCGTCATTCAGCGAGGACGACCGGCGGCTGCGGTTGGCCTTCATGTCTGCCGCCTGCCTGTGGCTCGTGCACAATTGGCTTATCAGCTCACCAGTGGCCATGGCTAACGATGTCCTGTTCCTAAGTAGCAACCTGATCGGCTATTATCGCTTTCACATCAGGGCTAAACGCCACCTGCTCTCCTGAGCGGGCAATGATTCTCCCTTCCGTATCACCTGAGCCATTCAGAGCTGCCTGAATATCGTGGCCGTCTAGTTCCAGTTGGTCGGACCGGGCGCTGCGGTTCGGACTGCGCGCCAACGGGTGATCTCTTCCCGTGGGCCAACTCCTCGGTGCTGATGTCCATCTGATAGTGGGTCAACACCTCCTGAGTTCTGCGCAGATCGACCCGCATCTTTTTGTCCTCATGAAACCAAACAATCACCAGCTGAAAGCTGATGATTTTGCCTAATGTGCTGAAAGCACGGATACCGATCATCAGACCCGTCATTCCTCAACCCTCAAATTTGCACCAGGGCTTGGTTCAAAGTCAGCAACTCCCGCGATGCCCTTTAGCCCAGTCATAGCGTAGAAGTCAGCAGGGGAATTCGCAAACTTTTCCGGCAAGCAGGCAAGGGTCGTTTTTGTAATATGTTGTTCTTACACATATAAATTT
>JAVEYP010000153.1:0-5544 GCA_034003445.1 Desulfobulbus sp. | reverse complement strand
TCCGATCTACCTTGAGGAAATCTCTTCTTTTGTTGTCCATCTCGTTATCTCCTCTTTGGCCCTTCACTCTACAGGAGCTATGTGGCAGTCCCAGCAATATGGATTAACCGCTGCGTAGGTATGGCAGGAGTCACAAAACTGCTTCTTGCTCGTATGACATTTCATGCACGTGAGCATCAGACTTTTTCGATATTCTTTGCCTTCGAGCGTAAAGGTGGACCGGTCACCTTCACGGCAGACCTCGTCGCGCCAGACATTGAGCAGTTTCATGTGCTCGGCGCGCATTTCTGCGGCGGGCAGAACACAGACTTTGGCGTCCTTGGGCAGGACCAGTTTCGGTACGGACGCGGTTCGGCCGCGATTATACCAGACGGGTATGCTGACGAGCAGGACGAAAATGACCAGTCCTATGATGATTTTACCGCTGTCGTACATCGTTGTTCCTCCGTTCCGGCCGGTCTGTTAAACAAGAGTCCTGAGCCCTTCGGTCAGGTCCTGTCGTTGTTCACCTTCAATCACCAGGGCATTGCCGACCAATTCACTCAGGCCACACACCTGGACTCCTGGCACCCAGTAGTCCATCAGGGTGGTCAGCGTCGCCCGGTCGATGGCACAGACGCAGCCAAGGGTGTTGACCCCGTGCTTGTCGTGCACATATTTGACGGCGTTGGCCCGCGGGAACCCAGAGCGCATGCGCAGTTCCATGATCTCGTCGGTGTTCAGGGCTGTACCCGAACCGCAGCAGAAGGTCTGCTCGCGGATGGTGTTTTCTGGCATCTCGACCCAATTGTCGACCACATGGTCGAGGATGCGGCGCGGTTCTTCGATCAGGCCCATGGCCCGTGCGGGGTTGCAGGAGTCGTGGAAGGTGGCCTTGACGTGGGCGTTGCGGCTTTTATCGAGATTCAGTTTGCCGTGGTGGATCAGGTCAGCGGTGAACTCGGAGATGTGCACCATTTTGTTGGAACGGGCGTTGTCGAACACCGTACCAGTGATTGGCGACCGGGGTACCTCAAGAAAGTCGGCCGGA
Source organism: Desulfobulbus sp. (assembly GCA_034003445.1). Lineage (GTDB taxonomy): Bacteria > Desulfobacterota > Desulfobulbia > Desulfobulbales > Desulfobulbaceae > Desulfobulbus. The sequence goes on along the minus strand of JAVEYP010000153.1, from coordinate 4,514 downwards.
CCGTTCATGGTGTCCATGTACTGGTGCACAACGCGCCACATGTGCCCGCACTCACCGCCAAGAATCCAGCGCACTCCGAGCCGCTTGGCCTCGGCGTACATCTTGCCGTTGAGCTTTTTCATCACCTCGTTGGAGGTGAACAGGCCGAAGTTGCCGCCCTCGGAAGCATAGGTCGACCAGGTGTAGTCAAGACCGATGGCTTCAAAGAGCAACAAATACCCCATGCAGGTGAAGATGCCCGGTTCAGCAAATACGTCGGCCGAGGGGGTGATGAACAGGACCTCGGCACCTTTACGGTTGAAGGTTGGATTGACGCTAATCCCGGTGAGGCTCTCGATGTCTTCACAGAGAAACTCAACGTTTCCCGTGAAGGCCTGCGGGGTGAGGCCCATGTGGTTGCCGGTGCGGTTGGAGTTGGCCACTGGCTCCATACACCAGTTGATGCCAATGCCGACCAAGTGCAGCAACTCGCGCAGCATCATGGTGATTTCGGCGGTATCGATACCGTACGGACAGAACACCGAGCAGCGCCGACACTCTGTGCACTGGTAGGCGTACATGAACCACTCTTTTAGCACGCCTACTGTCATTTCCCGGCCGCCGGCCAGTTTTCCAAGGATCTTGCCGGCCAGGGTGAAGTCCTGCCGGTACACGGACCGGAGCAACTCCGCCCGCATCACTGGCATGTTCTTTGGGTCGCCGGTGCCGAGGAAGAAGTGGCATTTGTCGGCGCAGGCTCCGCAACGAACGCAGCAGTCCATGAAAATTTTTAAGGAGCGAAACCGGTCCAGCCGGTCGGCCAATCCTTGGAGAATGATCTCCTTCCAGTTTTCGGGCAGCTTCCAGTCGTCGTCCTCGGGGCTCCATTCACGTGCATTGGGTAAGCTGATGCCCGATTGACTGTCCAGGTATCGTTGAATTTCCGGCTTGGTCACGTATGCGTAGTTTCCCGGTTTGAAGACAACAGGCGTGTCCATCCAATCCTTCGTCGGGATGGAGCCGGTCATCAGCGAAGGTCCCTCGACCACACTCCGCGCTAACTTGTCTACCTTTACCACTGCCATTGCTATATCCTTATGCTCTTGAGTTATCCTGCGTTATTCAGCAGCTTTTGGAGGCAACTCTTTTTCCACCGGGATGCCCTGCTCCACCATAGCCTCGCGGAATTCATCCTCATAACCCGCGTAGGAGTGCGGCTTGATATCCGGGTTCCAGGGGTTAATGTGGCGGCGCATACGCGAATCGTTGGCCATGTTTCTGGTAGGGCTGAGGAACACGCCGCCCATGTGCATGAGCTTGCTGAACGGGAAGTAGGCCAGCAGGGTGCAGACCAGGAAGAGATGCACATAGAAAAGCGGGCTGATTTTGGCGACGATGGTTGGGTGGAAGGTCACCAGGCCGACCCCAAGCTGCTTGACCGCGTTGATGTCGACATCGGTGCGCAGGAAGAAACGCATCAGGATGCCGGTCGTGACGATGCCGAAGATGAGGAACAGCGGGAAGTAGTCATTGGCCAGCGACAGGTAGCGCATCTGCGGGTTGGTCAGCCGCCGGGCAAACAGGAACAGCAGGGCGAGGACAATGACCACGTCGGTCATGTACATCGCCGGGGCGCCGATCTGCAGGAGCGAGTCGCCTATCTCCAGGAAGGACACCGCCCAAGGCACCGGGTCCAAGAACAGGCGCAGATGGCGGATCACCACCACCAGGAAGCTGTAATGGAACATGATGCCGAACAGCCAAAGCCACTTGCTGGACTCGTAGGTCAGCTTGGGACCGTCATAGACGGTGGATTTGGTGTTGCGCCAGAGGGAGCGGAACAAAACAACCTCAAGGAACATGCGGGCGACCACCTGGGAGGTGTTGACCGGTGCCTCAAGTTTGTTGTGTTTGATCCAGGGGAGTGAATAGCCTTGTCCACAGGTCGTTGGTATCTTAAATGGTACCGGCGACTTGGCCCAGTGGACGATCCGGTAACAAAAACCCCCTAAAAACAGTGCCATCGCCAGGTACGGAATGACAACACCAAACAGGTATTGCATTCCCGGTATCTGCACGCCGATCAGCGCAATCAACACCAGGGCAATTACTGCCGCCAACGGGAAGGCGTACTTCATCGATCACTCCTTCGCATTCAAATTGAACTGTAACTCGTAAAAATTACGAAAAAGGCCGGTGCTAAGATTCGTCAATCGAACCTGTCGTCAGCCGGCCGCTCACACATGAGGCGGTTCAGTTGCTTGTCCCGATTTTCTCTCGTTCCTGCCGGATCAGCGTGGAAGGGCAGGCGGCGTCGGTGAGGATAGCCCGGCCGCTTTTCAGTTCCCGGACCCTGTTTTGGTACAGTTGTTCGCGGCACGCCGAATAGATATCAAAGGCGGTCAGCGTCATCCTGTCAATAGCGCAATCGAGGTCGCCTAGCAGGGGCATGAGCGGCCGCGTCTCCTTGTTGCTGGAAAAAATCTGCCTCACGACCCACTTCAATTCGAGAAAAGGGGCGAGCGCTTGTGAGGGGGTGAATTCCTGGACAGCGCGGATACGCACCACGGTATCCAGCGGCTCACGAAACGCTATCGGGTCGGCGTTGGCCTGTAGGAGATCGAACAGCGAGGTAAGGCCATGGGCGATACTGACGCCCACCGGGTTGGCGAATGCATCTTTCGACCGCTTAAAGAATCCAGGTGACACATAACTGTCCAGCGTCCGTTCCACCCACAGGGCGAGGATTTCTTTTCTCTTGTTGGCCAACGCGTCGTTCAATTCCATGGTTCCCGGATTCCAGTCTATTTTATGATCCTAGCCTATTCAGTTTGACACCAATTCGACAGTAAATCAGCTATCTCCCGTCTGACAGGAAATGAATGAGGATTCATGCACCGTTTGCTCTAGCATGATCTGCTGTTTGTTACAAGAGAAAAATTCACTCTGACAGTCCACCCCTGCCACCTGGGCGTGGCAGGTCATCCATCAAGTACAGCGAGACCTGCACCACCGGATCGGTGGCTAGCGTCTCCTCCAGAGGTCTCTTCTCCTCTGGCTTGGTGGCGCCTTCTTCGTCGTCTGCCTGCAGCAGACCAATAGCCTGAGCCTCCTTGCGGGTAGCGGCCATTTCCTCGCGGTCTTTCCACATCCCCTGGAGGGAGACGAGCAGGATGGTTTGCTCGCTGCGCGCCTTCGCCTTGGCGGTTTCTTCTCGAATTTTTTTGAAAAGCGGATTTTTCTCTATCCATGACTCGCCCTCGCGTCGCGCCCTGTCCACATCGAAGCGGTACCCTGGCCAGCGCACAAAATCGACCTTGTCGACCTGGTCCCAGGGCAGTGAGTAGTCCATGTGTTTCTCACCGCTTTGCAGGTAGTCGAGTAGGGACGGCACCACCAGATCCGGTTCGACGCCCTTGTACTGGGTTGAACCGCCGCTGACACGGTAGAATTTTTGGATGGTCAGTTTGAGGGCACCAAGATCCTCGTGGTTCTGCAGGCGAAGCAGGGGCAGGTTACGGTTTATGTCGAGCATGGCCTGCACTGTCCCCTTGCCGTGGGTGTGTTCGCCGCCGACGATCAGGGCTCGGCCGTAATCCTGCAGTGCTGCCGCGAGGATTTCTGAGGCCGAGGCGCTGAACTGGTTGACAAGTACGATCATTGGCCCATCGTAATGCACGGAAGCGTCGTCGTCCTCGAGGACCTTGATCGTGCCCTGGGAATCCTTGACCTGCACGACCGGACCGCCCGGCAGGAAGAGACCGGAGATTTGCACCGCATCTGTCAGGGCGCCGCCGCCGTTATTACGCAGGTCGAGAATCAGGCCACTGATGCGCTGTTTCTTGAGCCGAGCCAATTCCCGAATGGTGTCGTCGGTAACGTTGCGAGGTGCCTGACCACCTGCTTCAGCAGCGAAATCACGGTAAAAACTGGGGATGCGCAGATAGCCTACGGGCTGATTGTCGTCCGTGCGGAGCGTGGTACCCTTGACATAGGTCTCTTCGATCTGCACCACGTCGCGGATGATCGGAATAACCATCTTACGGCCGTCGGGCTTTTGCACGGTCAGCCGCACCTCGGTACCCTTGGGACCGCGGATGTAACTGACCGCCTCGCGGATGCGCATCTCGGAGGTATCCACCAGGTCACCGTTCTTTTCAGCCACGGACAGGATGGTGTCCTCGGCGTGCAACTGCCCCTGTTTGGCGGCCGCGCTGCCCGGAATGACCCTGATGACCTTGATCAGCCCTTCGTCTTCACGGAGCAGGGCACCGATGCCCTCCAGCGAACCACTCATCTGGATGTCGAAGTCCTCCTTGGAGGCCGGTGCCATGTAGTCTGAGTGCGGATCATAGGCCCGGGCGACCGCGTCGAAATAACGGTCGTAATGGTCCTGTCTGTTCTGCTGCAAAAGCCGAGTGAGTGCGCGATGGGTGCTCGTGCGGACCTTTTTGACAGCCTCTTCGAGTTCCTGGGCATGCTTGGCCGGCGCAATGTCGACGACCCGCTTTGGGTCTTCTTTGCTTTTAGCGTCG
>JAVEYP010000152.1:0-5585 GCA_034003445.1 Desulfobulbus sp. | reverse complement strand
GTGAACGTGCGCATCGTCGCGGCCACCAACAAAGACCTCAAGGACGAGGTCGACAAGGGCCATTTCCGCGAGGACCTCTACTACCGGCTGAACGTCATCCACATCCACCTGGCCCCACTGCGTGAGCGGGTGGACGACATCCCGGCCCTGGTGAGCCACTTTCTCGAAAAAAACAGCAAAAGCCTGGGCCGGTCGCTGGACATCTCGCCGGATGCGCTGCGGCTGTTGATCACGTTGCCCTGGGAGGGCAACGTGCGGGAACTGGAAAACACCATCGAACGCGCCGCCATTTTGTGCAGCGGCGACCGCATCGAGCCCGAAGACGTGCAGCCCGACTCCAGCCAGCTGGTCAGCGCGCATGAATGGAGCACCGGCCTGGAGCTAAACCAATTTATCCCGGAGAACCTGAGCCTGGCCGACGTGCTGAACGGTATCGAAGAGCGGCTGGTGCGCAAAGCCCTGGAAGATAACGGCAACATCCAGGCGCGGGCCGCGGAGCAGCTGGGCATCACCAAGAGCCTGCTTCAGTACAAGATGAAGAAGTACAAGCTGCAGCGCCGCAAGCGCTGAGCCGGTTGGCCGTTGTTAGCAGTGCCGGCAGACCTTAGCCGGCAGCGGTTGGTCGACGGTGGCCCCACCCCAGTTGAGTTTGGTGCGCAGGATGTTAAAATAGCTCTTCCACGGCGAACTGACGATGAGCAGCGGATGGGCCGCCTTTTGTACGAGCAGGTAGTCATTCTCGGTGTTATTCCACTGGAGAACACCGTCGACGATCACCTTGACCTGCCCGGCCGGGGCCAGCAGCTGGGTGGTAATTTTGGTATCCGCGCCCAGCAGCACCGGGCGTGACTCGAGCATAAAGGGGCAAATCGGCGTAAGCACGATGGCCTCCAGTTCAGCATGCACCACTGGCCCGCCGGCCGACAGGTTGTAGGCGGTGGAGCCGGTGGGCGTGGCCATGATCAGGCCGTCCGCCCGGTAGGTGGTCACGTATTCCCGGTCTGCCCAGCAGCGCAGGCGGACCATAACCTCGGTGCTCTTCTTGACAATCACCACCTCATTTAGCGCATTCACGGCCGCGCTCTTTTCGCCGGTAGCGCCGTTGACGTAGGCCGCGGACAACATGATACGCCGTTCGATGTACACCTCGTCGTCTACCAGCAAGGTCTCGAAGGTTTGGTACATCTCGTCCACGGCCACCTCGGTGAGAAAGCCGAGATGACCGAGATTGACGCCCAGCACCGGCAGCCCGTAGCTGCTCGCCCGGGTGGAAACGTGCAGCAAGGTGCCATCACCACCGAGCACGATCACCAGGTCCATGTCCGCTTCGATTTGGTTGAGCTCGGCGCGAATGTCGCGCGCCTTGAACCACTCGACCACCTCCCTACCCCGCTGCTCTACATCCGGACTCTCCGGTCGGGTGACAATACCCACATAGTCGATCTTCATGCCCCCAACTCCCTGGAGCGGGCCGTTGCCGCCTCCACCGCATTCATGACCAGACCGCGAAACGCTCCCTCCTCAAGCACCTGCAGCCCAGTGATGGTGGTCCCGCCAGGCGAGGTCACCCGCCCTTTAAGCACGGCCGGGTGCTCGCCGCTCTCCAGTGCCAGCCGCGCCGACCCGTAGACGGTCTGCAGCACGAGCTGCTCGGCCAAAGGTCGGGGCAGACCCGCGAGCACGCCGCCGTCAATCATCGCCTCGATAAAGGTAAACACGTAGCCCGGGCCGCTGCCGCTTAAGCCCGTGACCGCGTCGAGCTGCTGTTCGTCCACCTCGACACAGGTGCCCACCGCGGTAAACAGGGCCTGCGCCACCTTCCGGTCCTCGGCCGTGGCTCGGGCGTTGGCGCTGAAGGCCGAAGCCGCGGCCAGCACCAGGGCCGGTGTGTTGGACATCACCCGGATAAGCCGCACCTGTTCGGTGAAAATAACCGCCAGATCCCCCAGGGATACGCCCGCCATGATGGAAATGACCAGGTGGTCGTTCGTGACAAGGGGGTTGCAGGCGTTGAGGGCCTGGTCCGCCAACTGCGGCTTAACCGCCGCGATCAGGACCTGGCAGCTGCGGCACAGTTCCTCCGCGTCCGCGGCGCAGTGGATGCCGTACTGGGCCTGCAGGTGGCTGCAGCGGCTTCCGTCGGGTTCAAGCACAACGAGATGTTCCCGTTGCGCCAAGGGGGCGGCAAGAAGCCCGCGGATAATCGCCTCGGCCATCTGCCCACCACCAACAAAACCGATATGTAAGTTATATACGTTCATAGTGCTCATGTTATGGTTTAGCATTGTCTATTAATGGGCCAACTGACCGCGACGAGTATAGGATAGAAGGCTGCGGCCGACAGTCACCGGTTGACCGGAATGTTCTCTCGAGAAAAAAAAACCGCCGGACACCTCCGGCGGTTTTTTGGCTGCCCCGGTTAAAGCAAAGGCATAATGTGTTCACAGAGAACTAGGTATGAAGGTCAGGCCGCGCAGGCTTGTCGGCCAGCCAGGGCCTTACCCGCCGGCACAAACAGCGGGGCAAGACAGCTACCAGCGGAGCGAGTGGTCTTGACCACCTCTTGAAACAAAGTGTCGCCTTTTTTTTGCAGCTTGACGTACTCCCAGCAGTCCGGATTTTTGAGAATAGTCTGCATGAGACCCAGATGCAGGCTGTGGCCGGAACGGTCGGCGATCACATGGCCCAAGACAGGCACGCCGAGCAGGGCGATGTCGCCGATCACGTCAAGTACCTTATGACGGATGAATTCATCATCGAAACGCAAGCCGTCCTCGTTGAGAATAGAGCGTCGATCCCAGTGAATGGCGATGACGTTGCCCAAATTGCCGCCCAAGGCCAGACCGTTTTGCCAAAGATACTCCACCTGCTCGACAAAACCGAAGGTGCGGGCCGCGGCGATCTCGCGGGAGAAACGCTCGGGCGTGACCTCAACGGAATAGCGTTGCTCTTTGATCAGCGCGCCTTCGAAATGGATACGGCCGGTAACCTTGAAGCCTTTGTGGGGCTCGATGCGAATGGACTTATCGCCGTCAACGAAACTCATCGGCCGGGTGATCCGAAGGATGCGACGCAGGGCGCGCTGTCGCTGCAGCCCGGCACCCTTCAGCAGGTGGGTGAACGGGCCGGCGCTGCCGTCCATGATCGGTACCTCGTGGGAGTCGAGATCGATCTCGGCGTTATCAATGCCCGACCCGCGCAAGGCTGCGAGCAGATGCTCGGTGGTGGCAATCCTGGCGGAACCCATCCCAATGGTGGTGGCCAAGGTGGTATCAACCACCCGCTCGACTCGGGCCGGGATGACCGGCTGGCCGGGCAGGTCGGAACGGCGAAAACAAATGCCGCTATGGGCCGCTGCGGGCCTGATCGTCAGATTCACGGTGCGGCCGGTGTGGAGGCCAACGCCACAACAACTGACGACTCGTTTAAGTGTATGTTGGTGCGGCTCGATGGATGGTGCCATGGAAGTCTGTCCGTCTGCAAAGGTGAGGTCGTGAGGGACCGTTTCAATCAACGTTGCCTTAAATATTGCAAAAAGCACACCACCTGACCGCTGATCCGTACATGGCGGATCGGCACTTACAAAAAATTGTACAAATTCAAATTTTTAAACCGAAGATCTCCACACGCTGCTGAAGATTCCTACTGGACGAACAACTGTGTCAAAAAAGCCACAATGGGAAAAACTTGCTGAAAATGTTGACTTTTCAACACACCCTCGTGGCTATTTCACCTTACCGGACCAGCCCGCCCGGTCCCGCGCTGTGGCCAGTAGTCCGCTGGCAAAGGCCGGATCAATGATCACCCGGCGGCGCAGGGCAAACAGGGGCATGGCGAGGTCGGCGGCACAGCCGGCCAGTTTTACCAGGTCCTTTTCCGTGGTTACCAATGCCTCGGCGCCGGCCTTACCGGCCCGGGCCTTGATCCGGTCAAGCACTGCGCGTCCATAGCGCTGGTGGTCCGCCAGTGGCTGGAAGCCGCATAGGTCAAACCCCGCGGCCTGCACGGTGCGGTGGAAGGATTCCGGCCTGGCGATGCCGCAGAACCCGAACAGCCGCAGCCGGGCAAGACAATCATCTTCGGCCGGTTCCAGCAGGCCCCCTACGGACAGGCGTACCACCGCGTCCGAATGGTAGCTGGCAAGGGTTATCGGAATCCCCGGAAACCGTGAGGTGAGCAGGTCGGCAAACCGCGTGGCGCGCTCCCGATTGGCATCGTCCACACCGGTGAGCACAAAAGCGGTCGCGCGGCGCAGGGCACCCACCGACTCACGCAGCTCGCCTCCCGGGAAGACGCGCGAATTCCCGGCCAGCCGGTCCGCATTGAACAGCGCCAGGTTTACGTCGCGAGCGACCTGCATGTGCTGGAAGCCATCGTCGAGCAGGAGCACGTCAGCGCCCATGGCAATAGCTTGCTGCGCCGGCAGACGGCGAACAATGCCGGTGAGCACCGGCACGCCAGGCAAGGTTTCGGCCAGGAAGCGCGGTTCGTCACCGGCCTGGTCCGCGTCGAGCAGCAGCCGGCTGCCGTCGGACACCAAGTTCACGCGTGCTTGGGCCTTGCCGCCGTAGCCGCGACTGACCACTGCCGGCCGAAAGCCGTTATCCTTGAGCAGTCGCGCCAGATGCTGCACCATTGGTGTCTTGCCAGTGCCGCCAACGGTGAGGTTGCCGACGCTGATCACCGGTACACCAAGCCGGTGGGTAGCGAACAAACCTCGACGATAGCAGGTTTCGCGCAGACGCATGACCGCCGAGTAGAGCGGGGCAAAGGGCCGCCCCAGCGTATAGTAGAAGTCTTCCGCCTTCATGAAATATTCCACAGAAACGATTTGATAGAATCCAGCTTGAAGCAACTGCATCAAGCTCTTCTTTCTTGCCAACCACCTGCCCGGCGTTGACCGGATCGTCCGACTCTGCCACGGCGGGGCAGGTGCCCCGAGCACCACGATGTATCCACCGACAAGCGACGGGCCATGGCCCGAGTACAACCGCTACGTGCCGTCATTTTTAGTGCAAAATTATCCCGACAAGGTATGAACAGGGCGGACATTGCCGCCTGACCACAGCGTCTGCCACAATCGCCATTTAGAGAGTTTTTTCATGAAGATCCGAACCGTTACGATTCTCGCCGTCTTCACCCTGACCTTTGCCTGTGCCATTCCTTCGGCCATCGCCGATCCGGCCAAACCGATCAAAATCGGCGTCGTCGGCGCCCACAGCGGCGACCTCGCCTGCTACGGCCTGCCGACATTAAAGGCTGCCCAATTGATTGTCAAAGACATTAACGAGCAGGGCGGCATCAATGGCCGGCCCGTGGAACTGCTCGTCGAGGACGATGTCTGCAAGCCGGAGATCGCCACCATCATCGCCGCCAAATTCGTCTCGGCCGGGGTGCACGCGGTGATCGGCCATACCTGCTCCGGCCCGACCAAGGCCGCCCTGCCGATCTACCGCGCCGCCAGTATTCCGGTGGTGTCGCCGTCGGCCACCTCATCGTCGCTCACCCAGAACGACGAATACCCCAACTTCTTCCGTACCATTGCCGCGGACGACGCCCAGGCCCGCACCCAGGTGGACTTCGCC
>JAVEYP010000151.1:0-5589 GCA_034003445.1 Desulfobulbus sp. | reverse complement strand
CTGGCCACTGAGCCGTGGCCAGTGAGCATGATGATCTCCGCGTCCGGGTTGTCCGCCTTGATTCGCTTAAGCGTCTCCAGCCCGTCAATGCCGGGCATGGATAGATCGACCACAATGGCGTCGAACTCGTCCTGCTTTGCCTCGGCAACCGCCTGCTCGCCGCTGGTCACAGCGCTTACCTTGAGCCCGCGCAGCTCCAAGCCGTTGGACAGGGTCTCGAGAAAATCACGCTCGTCATCGACCAGCAGTACCTTGGCCTCCATCTCGTTTTCCATTCCGGCTCCCTGGTTCTTTCTGTTGATTGTTTCGTGGCTTACTGCCATCGGCTGCCCAGCTGGGGCAGAGCAAAGTGCGCATGTTTGCCTGCGGAAAAAGCATAGAACATGCCAATCCCAGCATTTTTTATCTTTGATGCGAAATGACTTGGTTTTTTTAGGTATGTTCGTGAGAACGCGCAAGCGTTAACTGAATGCCGAGGATAAAAACTCCCGAAACAGGACGATGTGAACCACTTCGGCGGTCTTGCGTTTCTTTTTGATATTAAATGTTTCAAAATGGTGAGGACGCGTCACGTGCTGGTGACACGGAGAACTGAACGGGAATCGTTTTTACAGTGGATTGTTCGGTGAACTTGCCCGTTGTGCGCAAATGCAGCACCTTATGTGCGGGCAGCGCGACAGCAGGTGAACGCCGAAGAAGCCCAGGATAGGGAACAACGGTTGCACCGGTCGGCACGCGGTGTGCCAGGTGGAGAGCAGGCTTGAAAAAGAAACAAGCAGGTGGGGTAGGGGGCAGCAGCAGGTAGGCGGTCAGACGCCGTTGACGAGGAGGATTGCCATGGCGTTCCCGCGGTTCACGCGGGGTTGATGGGCGAACTGGTCACGAATTTAGAGCAACAGGACCTTTTCTTTGTCCTATTCGGTGGTGAGGGGTCGGCCAGGTCGAGCAGCCTTGCCTCCAGTTCCGGCCCCCTGGTGCCACTGGCCCAGTGTCGGGAACCATGGCTAATCGGTGAACCCTCGGGCTGCCATGGTTTTGGGATCATTGAACTGGGCCATGCCGGTGCGCATCCTGCGGAAGCCGAGGGCCTTGTAGAAGGGCTCCTTGCCGGGCGAGGCAAAGAGGATGACCGTGCAGGCCGGCGGCAGGGAGGTGAGGATCCGTTCGATGATGCGGGTACCGATTCCCTGACCTTGACACCGGCCGCACCGCCACATCGTAGAGCGCGGCCTGGTAGAAGCCATCAGAGATGGCCCGACCAAAGCCGATCATCTGGCCGGCATGCAAGGCAAAGACCGTGGCGTGGCTGGTCGCAAAGGCCTGCCGGCGGACCTCCGGCGGATGGCGGCCCATGTGCACCTCCTTGAGGGTGGCGGCGGCCTGGGTCCAATCCATGTTGTCCATGTTGGAACGGATGCCGCTGTGCATGGCGATACAAAAGAAGAAGTTATGGGTGGCACGGCTGGTCCATGTCCGTTCTTTCTTGAGCTGCCTATAGTTGCGTGCATCCCGGACCGGACAGCAGGCTGCGTCCGCCGGTCTGCTGTTCCACCTGAATGCCCGTGGCGATGCGCTCCTTGAGCGCGGCCACGTGGGAGATGACGCCGATCAGCTTGCCGTCCTGACGCAACCCGGCGAGCGTCTCCAGGGCGGTATCCAGGGCCTCGTCGTCCAGGGTGCCGAACCCTTCGTCGAGGAAAAGCGAATCCACCCGCACGTTGCGGCTGGCCATATGCGACAGCCCGAGCGCTAGGGACAGGCTGACAAGGAAGCTCTCCCCGCCGGACAGGTTCTTGGTCGAGCGGGTCACGCCTGCCTGGTAGCTGTCAATCACGTTCAGCTCCAGCGGTTGAAGCTTGTCCCGGACGAGCAGGTAGCGGTCGGTCATTTTGCGCAGCTGGTGGTTGGCATGTCCGATCATCAACTCAAAGGTCAGGCCCTGGGCAAAGTTGCGGAACTTTTTGCCGTCGGCCGAGCCGATCAGGTCGTGCAAGTTTTTCCATCGGTGGCATTCGTTTTTTTGGGCTTCGCTCGTCTGTTGTTTGTCCTTTATCCGTTTTTTTGCAGCGGCGTTTTCACTCAGCTTGTGCTTGAGACCGGCAACTAGGTCCCGCAGCACTTTCAGGGATTCTTCGTATTCCTTGCTTTGCGGTTCGAGTTTCTCCAGAGACTCATCGGTTATCTTTTTGGCCATTTCCGTGGCCAACCGCTCCTCCCGATCCTTTTGCCTGACCTGGAGGTCTGTTTGGCGCTCACCTAGTTTCCTATCCTGTGCCGCCAGTTCTGCTTTCTGCTCAGGCGGTAGCCTGGCTTGCACAAACTGTGCTTCATCTGAAAATTCCGCAGTCGCAAGGGCTGCGGAAAATTCAGCTGCCAACTTCCTTTGCTCCGGTTCTCTTTGGTCGATGCGCTCTTTTAGTGATGCGGCCTGGGCCTGGGCGGCGTGCCATTGTTGCTGCAGCGCAGTGTGTCGTTCGCGGGCTTGTTTTTCGGCGCTCTCGGCAGCAGTGACCGCCACGTTCAGGCGGCCCTCCTCGGCGTTTGGATTCTTGTCGTCGTACAACGTCTTCCGCTTGTTTTTTCCCGCGGCATGTTCTTTTTTTACTGACTCCAACCGGGTCCGCTTATCAGCCAAGGCCGTATTTCGGGTTTCGATAACTGCATCCAGTCGCTTCAGCTCGCTGTCGATATCTGCGTTCTGCTTTTCGATGTCTCCCTTGTTCTTGATTTGTCTCTGCCAACCACTAAGCCGTTCTTGAAGCGAGGCGAGCAGGGAGCCAACCTGCGTTTCCAGAATCTCGGTAATGCCAAGCGGCAAGAGTCTTAGCGTGACGGCCTGCCTGTGCTCGCGACAATCAGTGCGGAACTGTGCCAACTCTTCCGTTGCCGTGGCAAAGGCCTGCTCAGCCGCCTCCTTGCTATGAGTCGCCGTGGCCTCCTTCTTTTCCGCCACGGCCACATGCTTGCCAGCCGCTGCTTGCGCTGTTTCCAGGTTTTTGAGAGCGACTTCCTGATCCTCAGCCTGGCTGATGAGTTTGGTCAGCGCGGCAATCTTCTCTTCCGTCGCATCCGGAACAGGGACATTACCTTGAGCAAACGGATGTTCTGTGGCTCCGCAGAGCGGACAAGGCGTGCCATCCTGCAGCTTGGTCCGGTGGGTTTCAAGCTCCGCGATTTTTGCCAGAAAGACCATTTCGCGCAGCAGGGTTTCCTTTTCGGCGCGGTATTCGCGCAAGAGTCGACCTGCCAGCAGCTGGCGCAACGCATCTTTGCCCTGCTCCAGTCGCTTGCCTGCTCCGTCCAGTTCCTGCCTGCAGATGGTTGTCTGTTTTCGACAGGTGTCGACTGATGTCGTCGCCTGTTGCAAATCCGAGAGAGCCCTGCCCTGATCACCCTCTTTGCGCACGATTTCTTTGTGCTTGACCAGGAGGCCGGCTAACTGTTCCTCAACGCCTGCCAGACCGCCGACCAACCATTCATCCCGGGCATGCTCCAAGAGATAGTCGTCGACCCGCTCCAGCGTTTTTTGTGCCTCAATACGTTCTCGCTGCTTTTTGTTTCGTGCCAGGACCTCTGCATTAATTGCTGCTCCATCCTTTTGGCAGTCCGCTGCTCCATCAAGGATGGTTTTTTGTTGCTCATCAAGTGTCTGATCAAGCGCGCGAATTTTCAGTATTGTCGGTGCAGCGTCTTTCAGTGCCTCTTTTGCCCTTTTGGTCTGCTGTTCAGCCGATTGCAGCAACTCGGCTTCACTTGAGAAGGCAACCTCCAGTCCCGGAAGGGTGGTTCCCAAGGCTTTTAAGGCTTCCTGGTCTTCGGCCAGTTGTTTGCGGGTGGCTGTGAGCGTTGCATAGGTGCCATCCAAAGAGGCGGCACGCAAGGCGCGGTCGAGTATCTCACGGGCCGGTTGGAACGTCTTGACAGCGCTTTGCAGGGTGTTCGCTTCGTCGGCCAGGGTGAGGATTTCCCTGGTGAGGTCATTTATGGTGGCCAGCCAGGCAATGGCCTTCTCTGTGTCAGCGTACTTGGCACAGAGCTCTGTCTCTTCTTTCTGCTTTGATTCCAGCGCCTGGCCAATCTCCTTTTCCTGTTCCGGTTCCAGGATGACGACTCCTGCGGTTTCCGCCTGCAGGAGGTTTAGTTTTTCCTGCTCTGCACGCAATCGCTCATGCACACGGATGGATATCTGGCTATAAATTTCTGTGCCCGTTATTTGTTCCAAGATCGGAGCCCGTTCATCCGGCGCGGCCTGGAGGAAGGCAGCGAAGTCCCCTTGGGCGAGCAACATGGAGCGGGTAAAACGGTCAAAATCCATACCGGTGGTCGCTTCGATCTGGTCGGCGACACCCCTGATCTTGGATTCGAAAATCTCCCCGGAATCGGCATCGGCAATTTCGTGCTTCGGGGCCTGCAGCTCGCCGTCCGGTTTTTTGCGTGCCTTGTGCTGACTCCAGTGACACCGATAGTATCCTGTCTGGGTTTTGAAGGTCACCTCGGCAAAGCATTCTCCGGTGTGGCGGGACATGATTTCGTTTCCGCTTTTGGTGACCTTGTTCAGGCGGGGTGTCCGACCGTACAGGGCAAGGCAGATGGCATCCAGGATGGTCGTCTTGCCTGCGCCGGTGGGGCCGGTGATGGCAAAGATGCCGTCAGCCGCAAAGGCCGGGTGGGTCAGATCAATCTGCCAGTGGCCGACCAGTGAGTTCAGATTTTTAAAACGAACCTGCAGTATCTTCATCGACAGCCCCTCTATTCCGCCTGCACGTCGTCTTGGTGGAGAGACCAGAGCGTTTCCTGGTAGGCGCGGAGCAGTTCCGGCCGCTGGTTTTCGGGTACTTCATGGATAGCGAGGCATCGTTCAAACACGTCGTTTTCGTCCAGATCGTCGAGTGTTTCCTCGTCATGGATTTGTGCCAGTACGCGATCGATGATGCGGGTGTTTTTTACCCGCAGGATTTTTATTGGTGTGCCCGAGAGAAAGGCCTCCAGGCGCTCATGCAGGTCGCCAATGAGCTCAATGCCGTCGTAGATGACTTCGAGCCACGGTCGCGATCCAGTTGCCGACAACTCAAGCAGGCGGCTCGCGATGGTGTCCCAGTCCCCCTTGACCCGCTCGAGGTGTTGAAACACCGGCACGTTGATTAGCTGGACGAAAGCGGCCGTACCATGAAAGGCGATCCGGCAGACACTCTTTTGGTGTCTTGCCTCGCCAAACCCCATGGCTAGGGGAGAGCCGCTGTAGCGCATGGTGTCGGAGTCGTTCACCTTCTGTGGGACGTGGAGGTGTCCAAGCGCCAGATAGTCGAAGCAGGTGGGGAAAACTCCGGCCGTCACACGAGCCAGGGAGCCGACATAGAGTTCGCGCACACCGTCGCCGTCGACGGTTTGCCCACCAGTGGTAAACAGGTGCCCCGTGGCCACGATGGGAAGATCGGCACCGAGTTCCCTGCGCTTTTGTTCAGCTAAGGCGGCGACAATGGCGTAATGGTTACGAATGCCATCAACCAGTTTCCGCTCCTTATCTTCGATGCTTTCGCCGGCTTCGGCCACGCGAATGTCCCGGTCACGCAAGTAGGGTACCGCACAGAC
>JAVEYP010000150.1:0-5590 GCA_034003445.1 Desulfobulbus sp. | reverse complement strand
CGGTGACCAGGGAGGTCAGATAACTTTTCCCCGAGGCAATCTGTGGCGCGCAACAGTGAAACATGGGGGCAAGCGGCAGCGAGGGGCGAATGGCGGCGGTCAGGATTGCCGCCATGGCGGCGGCGCGGTCATTCCAGGTTTTGAAAGAAAACTCGTCGAGTAACTTGTCAATGACAGCAAAAGCCTGGTCAGACTGTTCTTTGGTTGGTGCCGCAGGGATGTTGAACTCTTTGGGATTGAACAGCCCGAACATCTGGGTCGCCGGGTCATACCCGGCCGCGGTCACCAGGGAACCGTCCGGCCGCAGGAAAGGTTGCCTGGCCAGGCCCTGCAGAACCGGCAGGTGCGGATAGCTCGGAGAGTCGTAAAGAACACGGCAGTGGCGGTCGGGGGGGTCGCAAGCAACCCACTCGTTACTGCGCTTATCAAATCTCTCGAAACAGGCAAGGCTCGACAGCGCCCGCACCACCGAAGGAGCCGATAAGGGGGAAATGACCGTCTCTCTTGTACCGGGATCAGTCACCACATGAACAAGCAGACCGCCACGCTGGTAAAAACGATCCGTAGCGGCCAACTCCTCTTCACAATGATTCACAATGGCAGCCAACTCTCCGGCCGCAACCCGAATAATGGGCCGATGCTTGGCCTCGATCCTGCTTATGCCGAGATAGTCGAGCAAATGCCGCAGGTGGCGGTCTGTGCAATGACCATGCAGGCATTTGAAACCACCGCACGAGAAAGACTCGCTCGGTTCAAAGTAGGCTGTTCCGCCTCCGTTGCCGCCGGTGTGCTCATCCATCCAAGGACAGTTGATCTCATGCTTGCCGTCCCCGAGAGGCTTGATATACAAGCCGGCGTCCTTGAGTTTGGTGACTACTGGATTTTCCCCGGCCCGAGGCACATAAATCTCTTCGCTCCCCGATGACCGGCCAGCACTGCTCCCTTTTCTTCTGTTCCGCTGTGGTGCTGCCTCCGGATCGAAATCAAGGGCCAGTCCGTCGACTATCTGTTCAACGCTGTACCGGGCATCGGGAGAATATTCCCGCAGTTGGCAAATGAAAGGCGGATCGTATTTTCCATTGCCCCCGACCGGAAGACGGGCGTAACGGGCGAGCGGCCCATCGGCCCCGGGATCACAGAGGTTTGCCGCGATCAGCGACTTCATCAACCGCTCAGCCTGTGTTCCATCAGCCAGCGGTTCGTTGAAGATATATCCGGCCTGGAAATTGCCGTCGCTGGTTTCAAGCAACCAGGAAGGCGGGATGGTCAACCGCTCCCGATTTGCCGCCTTGGTGCCGATGTCGTCCAGCATGATGGCGTGCAGTGCCGCAAAATTTTTCTTCATGCGGCGATATTGGCCTTTTTCATCCGGAAGAAAACAGGCCAGCGTGAAATAGTTGTTGTTGGCCGCTTGCCACGGGGTCTTCCCACCAACCCAAGGCCTGCCAAACCATCTTGCCTTGGCCACTTCATGCGGATTACCGGAGAAGCCGCAGACGATCGGCCGCTGCTCGCCTGCCAGGACTCCAAAAACAGCCTCCAGAAAATCGTCGTTGCTCACCTCCGGGTAGGTTTCATCGGTATTGTCGGTTTCAATCGGGTCGTCCGGGAAAATTGTCACGGATTCCTTCATCGCCCCACCTCACCTGGCCGACTTGCGGGCCGCTTCCAGCCTGAGCACTAAGGCTCGAATCTCCTCATCGCTCTTGCCGGCAATGCGAGCGGCATTCATGGCCGCCACCTCATCGGATGGCCAACCCACCGCCCGTGGGCCGAGGTGGACTGGTTTGGGCCACAGCCCCTGGGATATGCGCAGGTAAAGGGTGGAGCGGGAGTAGCCGGATTCGGCCTTGACGGTTGGCAGGCGAAGGATTGTTTTGATCATGGTGGTACCTCTCAGATAGGTGTGAACGGATATCCAACATCGTTGGACTTTCTGAGATGCACCATGGCTGGGCGATTTGGGGGATACAAGCCCCGCACCGGCCAACCGGACTGCAAAACTTATTGATTGTAATCAAGGAGTTGTTCTGCGCGAGAAAGATTGCACAGGGAGGTGGTCGGACAAGGCGAGGTGGTGAAAATGTCGAAAACTACGGGGCTGGAGGCTGGGGGAATTGGGCGAAAAAATTTCCCCCAACTTTTTTTATTCTCCTATAATTTTTCGGATCGTTTCGGCACTACATCCTTTGGAAATGTCCATTTTGGCGATCTGACGAGAGCACCAAACATCGGACATATTTTGATTGCTTCTCTTGAGCCTTCGATATTCCTTCCTCCAAGCGTTGTGCCTAGCCTGTGTGTCTAATTTTCGAGCTTCTCTCTTAACGTTTGTTGAGCCAGATTGATTCTCTGTCCTTCCAATCAATCCAGCCAATGGGCATTTTGCACCCTCTTCTATCTTGTCAGCACTTTTTTTAAAAGGGATGGGATCGTGATTTGTTGGTATTAAAGAAACGTCGAGGCCGTCCTCGACCTCAATCCGCTCAACGTGACTTATCTGGAAGAGTCCAGATGACAGGGGCGGAAACCGCACATGTCCCTCGCTGAAAGTAGCTTCTGTATGACCAAAAGTTGGATGAAAATCAAAGAGGCGCGATTCGGCGATCTTAGCACAGATAAAGGCATCAGGAAGAATATCAGGAACCTTACGCCACCGTTCGATCAACGCTATTCCCGTTATATATCGATCGGTCGGTACAAATTGATCGATATCGCTCTGAAGAAACCAGAGCCCCATGAGTGAGGACAAGTAATCCTCGCTCAAGTTGTAAGCAAAGTAGAATCTTGGGGGAGGGTCCAGTTCGTTGGCATTACAGTAGGCTGCAATCCCGCCCGCTTCCGGTCCTCGAAAAATCCATGCCGCCAACTCATCCGGGGTCGCTTGCCATCTTTCTCGCAGAATGCTCAGGGCCTTTGGGTAGGCTATGAATTCATGTGCCAGTGTTCTTTCTCCGTCCCCATCAGGATATTCGCTCGCAGGGAGAACATCTCCACGGTCCAGTCGTTGCTTCGTTTCCATGCGCTCAATTTCCTGCTCCAACTCCTTGATGCGGGATTCCTTCACCGCCAGATCACTGGCTGTTGGAGTTGCAGCGCCTTGCCATTCCTCCAACTTTTCTTTGAGTTCGAGCAGATGTTCAAAGAACTGCCGCCAATATTCATTATGCTGCGCCATGGCAGGATCGTGCCGAGAGTCCCAGTCGCGCGCGACTCTCCGTCGCTGGTCAGCGGACAGATTGTCCCAGGGTTTCATAAAAAAGTCCCGTTCAACACGCTGGCGTTCTGCCTCTGGCAGCTCCTCAAAATCCTTGTCAAACCAGTTCTCAAGGGCAAGGGACAAACTCTCAAACTCCCCTTGGTTGGCAGCGTTTTGTTGTATCGACGCCGCAGCTTTGGATTTTGCCCTCATGACCGCTCTTTCGATTGCACTGGGGAAGGTGATCTCCATCGCCTGTGTCTGCTCGATATACTGCGAAAGCCAGGTCAAGAACTCCTCGGCTTCGACATAGCGAAATCCATCGCGATCAATGGTTATCGGACGCTCTACCTTCAACCTGGCATCGTTGAACGCACCGATCAGGGTCCGCTCGTTCAACTGAGCGAGGTCATTGGGCGCTCGCAACTCGGTGATAAGTGTTTTGTGATCGTCCCGAAATGGCAGGTAACCTGCCCCGAGACGAATAGCATCCATCAGGACCCACCAGATGCAACCGTCTTCCGTAACATGAAGAAATGGCTCGTAGTCAGTCGTCATAGTGTGTGCCTTCACGCTGAACAAATGGGCGGGGCCAAGTCTGGCGCGTACTACCGCCAATTCCGGCCGGATGAATAGATTGGGCCATTGGGATGTGGCCGTCGATGGAAAGGAGGCAGGGGGCGGGTGAGGAATTGCTGTGCCTCAATATCCTCCTCGAAACGGGCGAAGCCGTTGCGCGGCAAGGCTGCTTCGGCGGCGGCCAAGTCAGAAAATTCCAGTTCATCAAACACACCGGAGGTGTCGCTGATGAAGAAGACGCGACAGCATTCCGGGGAGATAGTTTCAATCAAGGCCCAGTTCTGCTGGAGCATAGCGACCACCTTGAACCAGTAGTCATGGCTGTTAATGATGAAAGGTTTCTTCACAGCGCTTCTGCTTGTCCCTTAAAAATCTTTATTCTTGCCATGTTATGAAAGATTCCAACCAGGCCTGAAGATAGGGATCGCCCCAGGTCAACAAACGAACGCCTTCCCTCACAGTGTATTTGTTGATCGCGTCATTTTCTTGGGACGTGGGGGGGTACTTGTCAGCGAGGGCACCGTTGAAAGTGACAAGAATTTCATCATGCGGTGCGACTCCCAGATGCTCTGGAACATGTAGCCAGCGGACGGCATGACAACCGCCGACTGCATCCACGGTGATGGTCTTTTGTCCAGGTTCCGGCATAGCCATGATGCTCATTCCCGGTGCAGGGTGCGCCAGGCACCACCCAGCCAAGTCATCTTGGGTGATAGCCGGCGGATGGAATACCCTATTATCGCCGTTCATCTCCTCACCCTTGGTGTAATCCTCAAGCCTGGCAATAGCGGTCTTGGCTTTCTCCTGCGCTTTTTGATCCAAAAGTTGTCGGGCCTCCCGCAACTCCAGTTCGCCGCGAGCTACCTGCCGCAGAATTCGGGGCATTTCAGCCAGAATGGGCTGGAGAGGCCCAACCACGTCTTGAAAAATGCCAATGCGATCTTTGAGTGTTTGGTAGGTGTCCTCTTCGATGGTCCCCCGTACATACAGGTTCACGATGTTTACCTGTGGGGATTCCTGTCCAATTCGATCGATGCGACCGATCCGTTGCTCGACGCGCATGGGGTTCCACGGGAGGTCGTAGTTGATCAGGGAAGAAAATTGCTGGAGATTTAGCCCCTCGGAAGCAGCATCTGTGCCGAGCAGGATCCGGATTGCTTTTGGATGCTCTCTTTTCGACCTGGCCTTGATCTCGGATTTCTCCACCTCTCGCCAGGCGCTCTGTTCTGAATCCCAGATTTCGCCTCCGCGTCCCGAATAGCAAGCGAGCCGGTCGCTAAAACGATGCACCAGCCGGTTGCGGATGAAGTCCAGCGTATCAAGATACTGTGTAAAAACGATGATCCGATGTCCTTCCCGGATCAGTTGGGTGAGGGCCTCTGCAAAAACATCAAACTTACGGTCACGCGGAAGTTGCTCGAGATCTCGTATGTAGGCCTGAAGATAGAGTCGTTCAGCCTCCAACTGCTCACGGCGGGCAGGGTCTCCCTGCAGGTTTGTGAGCCGTTGTTGCTCCCGCTCAAGAGCTGTTTCTCCTGTTGCTTCGTCGTCGAGTTCAGCTTCCTCGTTGGCAATATCCTCTGCAAAGGTCTGCGGGGTTAAAGCGGTGAGCCCGTCTTGCACAGCGACGATGGCATGTAATCTGCGCTCAAGACTTTTTCGGAAGGCCTCGAAACTTGAAGCGAGCCGTTTCCGAAAGACGGCCATGAGAAAACCAATACCGCTGCGCTCGTCGGGTGGCAGTTCAGACAGCCGGTAGAATCGCGAACAGAGTTCATCAATGCGGTGGTACGGTTCAGTTTCCTCGTCTGT
>JAVEYP010000149.1:0-5611 GCA_034003445.1 Desulfobulbus sp. | reverse complement strand
GATCCAGACAACGATAATCCTTCCCCTCTCGACCCCCCAGGAGGCGATTCCAATACCAACCCCACCGGACCTGCGGGCACCGGAAGCCATTTGTTCACCTTTACCTGGGAATCCACCGCAGATTCGTCAACTCTGACAGGTTATCGTATCTACCTGAACAACGAGACCCTGCTTTGCGAAACCGACGATCCAGCGGCCACCTCGCTCGCCTGCAGAGCGGACCTTGCCACCGGGACCATGACTTTTGGCCTGGCCGCCGTGTACACTGACGGTACCCAAAGCAGCCCGTCCAACCTGCTCACGTACACCCCCGCTGAATTTGTTGATGCGGGCAGGCACCTCTTTACCTTTAACTGGGAAACCACCACTGATCCGGCCGCTCTTGCCGGCTATCAGATCTACCTGAACAACACCCTGCTCTGCGCAACCGACGACCCAACGGCCACCTCGCTCGCCTGCAGGGCGAACCTTGTCACCGGAACCATGACTTTTGGCCTGACCGCTGTGTACCCTGACGGTACCCAGAGCAGCCCCTCCAACCTGCTCACGTACACGTTCATTGGCGAGGCCAGCACAACCGATCCGACCACGCCCACCAACAACAGCGCGCTCAGTGCGGTGATCGCTGCCGCACCGCTCAACGGTACCGCACCACTCGCGGTTTCCTTGAGTTCGGCCTCGCCCGCCGGCACCATCACTTCCGCCCAGCGGGACTTCGGCGATGGCACCACCACCACCGGGACCACAGCCAACAGCCAAGGGCTGACCAGCACGCCCACGACCGCGGTCCAGGTCGCGGCATCGCCTGTCAGCGGACCCGAGCCTACGCCGACCAATTCGCTGACCGCGGTTATCAGCACGTCCACGGCCGCAGGTGCAGCACCGCTGCAGGTTTCGTTCGATGGTTCCGGTTCCAAGGTGACAAACGGCACCAGCGCCAGCTATAGTTGGGGCTTTGGCGACGGCAGCAGCGGGACCGGCGCCACCGCAGCGCACAGCTACACTGCTGCCGGCACCTACACCGCCACGCTCACGGTCACGGACGACCAAGGGCTGGCCAGTTCCGTGAGCACACCGATTGTGGTCACCGCGCCAGTGGTTGTGGCCAATAAACCGCCCACCGCTGCGGCCACGGCCACGCCGACCAACGGCACGGCCCCGCTCACGGTCAGCTTCGACGCGGCCGGCTCGATAGACAGCGACGGCTCCATCAGCAGCTACCTGTGGACCTTTGGTGACGGCAGCACAGCCACCGGCAAAACGGCCAGCCACACCTACACCACTGTTGCCGATTACACGGCCAGCCTCACCGTTACTGATGACCAGGGCGCCACTGGCACAACCACGATCGCCATCAAGGTCGAGGCTGCGGCCTCCCTGGCAAGTTTAAACATTGAAACCGGCGAGGTCGGTGTTGGCAGTGACTGGGTACGGGTCCCGCTGGAGGGAACCTTTACCGAACCTGTGGTCATTGCCGGGCCGCCCAGCGTCAACAACAGGGAGCCCTGCGTCATCCGCCTGCGCAAGGTCAGCCCGACCGGGTTCGAGATCCGCCTGGCCGAGTGGGATTATCTGGACGGCAAACACCCGTTGGAGACCGTCTCGTACCTGGTCATGGACAAAGGTCGCACTACCCTGCCCGATGGCACCATGATCGAGGCAGGCAGCTTTAGCGGCACGGCCGCCAACCAGGACGTGCGCTTCAACGGCCTGTTCAACACAGTGCCGGTGGTGCTCACCACAGTTGCCTCGGAGAACGAGCTTGACACGATCAGCAGCAGGGTGTCAAAGATCAGCACCTCGAGATTTTCGCACTACTTCAAAGAGCAGGAAAAGAACAAAAACCGCCACGTGAAGGAAACGATCAACTACATTGCCTGGGAACCAGGCCAGGGCACGATTGACACCCTGCGCTACGAAGTGGCCCTGGCAGCCAAAGGCCTAGCCGATGGTTGGAGCATCGTCCTCTTTCAGCAGCCGTTTGCTCAAGCGCCATTCTTGCTGGCAGACATGCAGAGCAACAACAATAATGATACCGCTGCCCTGCGCAGCCGCGCCATTACCCCCACCTACGTGCCACTCAAGGTGGAAGAAAAGCAATCCAAGGATACGGAGACCTCTCATCCCGAGGAAAAGGTCGGCTACATGGCCTTTGACCAGACGGAGTGAGGGACAACAGCAGCGGGCTGGATTTCCTGAGCCAGACAACCAGGTATCCAGCCCGTACCATGTTCAAAAGCGCTTGACTTTCCGGGCGCACCATATCATTCGCAACCGAACCAAACTACACAGTATGAA
This sequence comes from Desulfobulbus sp., assembly GCA_034003445.1. Lineage (GTDB taxonomy): Bacteria > Desulfobacterota > Desulfobulbia > Desulfobulbales > Desulfobulbaceae > Desulfobulbus. Next base: position 3,313 of record JAVEYP010000149.1, on the reverse strand, counting down.
GAAGACGACATCCTGCACTATCGACCGACCCCAAGCCGGCACCTTCCGCCACCTTCCCCTGGTGCTCGCCCTTTGTCTGGCCGTCTTTGGCCTGCTGGCGGCTGGGGACAGTTTTGCCCGGGACTACACCTTTACCTGGTCGGCCAACCCGGAACCAGTGGAAGGGTACAAACTCTATTACAAAAAAGGCGGTGCCGCGGCCCCGCCCTTTGATGGCACCAGAGCCACGCAAGGTGCCGCGCCGATTAATGTGGGCAAGGTGACCAGCTACGCCATCACTGGCTTGGAAGATAACGCCACCTACCATTTTGCCCTGACCGCTTACAGCAGCAGCGAGGAAAGCGGCTATTCGGATATCGTCACGGTGAACCCGACTGCCACCGTGCCAGCACCACAACTGCTGAACATCAAATTGAAATAATCGGACCACCACTAGTGCTCAGACTTTTCCCCGCAGTTTCCGGCATACCCGTGCGGGGCGTCGGACAGTACGGTGTGGGCCCCCCGCCCCCGCCCCCCTTGCAGAGAATAAAAAAGGTTCCTCGCCATTGAAAATTGGTCGCTTGAGCTTGCGCTGAGAATCCTCTTGAAAACCTTGCCGACAATGGTGCCCCGACAGGGGCGAAGTGAAGTTAAAGGATTTATTGGTTGGGCCGTTGATCTATACCAACCGGATTAATGAGTTCCATGCATAGGCATTATTTACAAAGTGACTGTCACGTATCTTAAACCAGTTTCGATCGTGCCTCTTGTTCCGTTAACGTAATTTTTTCCTTTATATTGATAAATTTTTAAATTTGTGGTGTTCAAAACATGATGCGGATCACTTTCACCTATTTTTTCTGCGTGCTTCTTGTTTGTTCATTGATAACGATAAATGCCGCAGCGCTGGAACCTCCAAAAGGGTTTAAGGAAGGCTTGGCGGATTCCATCCAATCCTCGAAATCACTAAGCCAGCACGGTATTACTTGGACCTTTTCCAAACCAGTGAAATTTGGCCAGTTTGTGAACGGTGATTATTGGGTGGTTGATGCTGGAGAGGGGGTTAGAGTTACAAATATAAACCCTAGTCATACGCTACATCCAGATACAGGCAGACACATGAACGGTTCAATGCTGAACCCGGCAACAGCATTGCAAGGATACGATGGTTACAAAGATTTCGATGCAACTCGTAATGTTGGTGCCAGTGTTACCTCGAAAAATCCTTTGATTTTGAGAGGAGATGTATCATTAGTTTCTACAATCAGTAACCCCGAACCGGGTGTTAGTCATCTTAGCTATGTGAACACTGCAGCAGTTTTAACGTGCCTGAGTTCGATACCTCCTTCGGGAAGTTTCCGTCCAGGAATAAGTTCCACTAGCAAAACTCTTCATAACGCCAGCAGCATTGATTATTCTCGTCTCAAGGAATTGTCAAGCCCTGTGGCTAAACCAAACATGGAAACATACGCTAATTATCTACAAATGGTCTGGCTTGCTCATAATGGGAGTTGGACGGGTAGGTATATGCGTCCGTCAGCAAGCGGTCTAAATAACTATTATTTTCCAGAAACATTTTCTACCGCCGCGTTAATGTTGCATTTGGATTATACGAATGAAGAAAAGAAGCACTTATTAGTCAATTTTATCCAGCTTGGAATTGATATTTACAGCTGGATTGAAAGCGGCGGAAAAGGATGGGAGCCTAACGGTGGTCATTCCAGCGGTAGAAAGTGGCCGATACTGTTTGCCGGTATCATGCTTGATTATGCACCCATGAGAAATATAGGTAAAAAATCAGGAGATTATTTATATACGAATGGACACGGAGCAGGTAACCCACCGGCTGATTACGTACATTTTGGAGAAGATGGCCAAACGTTTTATGTTACCCAGGCAGATGTCGATATCACCAATGGACCCACCTGGGACCCAGATACGAGGACATCTCCAAATTATCCATACACCACAGTCATGATTGGAATGCCAGAGTGGGGAATCAGGTATTCAACAGCTCCAAGCCAGTCCGATGCCTCTTGGATGGCAAACTACAGAACGATTGGTAGCGGGCCACCAGCATGGGCAGGGACAGCTCTAGCCGCCAAAATAATGAACGTCAAAACCCTTTGGGGTTATAATGCTCATTTTGATTATGTAGACAGGTATATGGCAATAGCAAAAGGCGCGCCTGACCCGTTTGGGTATAGTGTACCGAATGAAAAAGCCGGAGCCAGACCGCGAGGATTAATTGGGGCAATGTGGGATGCATACAGAAGTTCTTATTGAGAGGTCCTGCTTTTTTTCTAACCGAAAGGCTGTCTTCACCCAATGAATACGCCTACTATTCTTCTGGTTATTGGGCTTTGTTTTATTCTGTTTGCAGCGCCCCGACGTTTTTTCTTGTTTCCCTTCATCATGGCCGCCTGCTTTGTGCCGATGAACCAGAGGTTTATACTCCTTGATCTTGATTTTACAGTAATACGGATGTTGGTTCTGGCTGGGCTCTTGCGACTACTGATCAGAGGGGAAGTAAGAGTCATACAATGGAATAATTTCGACAAACTTGTGCTCAGTTGGGTTGTCGTTGGCAGTTTGGTCTATGCATTTCAACAGATGGCTGTTAAAGCCGTTATTTATAAAGCTGGTGTCATGTTTGATTCCTTAGGCATGTATTGGCTTTTTAGACAGGTTATACACGACTGGGAAGATGTATTTCATGCAATGAAAATATTTGCTATCTTTGCCATTATTACAGCGCCTTTAATCGCTTTGGAAAAATTCCAGGATTCTAGTTTTTTTTCTTTATTCGGCCCTGTCACTGGAAAATTCCATCGAGAACGTTTTCGAGCCGCCGGACCATTTCCCCATTACATCATTATGGGGTGCTTCTGGGCTAGTCTGTTACCTTTTTTTTATGCACGAATCAAAACAAAAAAAAATGTTGTTCTGTACTGGCTAGCTATCATTGCTGCTGTGTCCAATGTGTATTTTAGCGCTTCCAGTACTCCATTGCTAACCATCGTTGCAATTGTCATTTTTTGGAAGTTGTATACTATCAGAATGCACGGAAAAAATATTTTTCTTGGTGCCTGCTTAGGGATCCTAACGCTTCATTTAATTATGAAGGCACCTGTGTGGCACCTGTTATCACGGGTTGGTTTTTTTGGCGGATCAACAGGATGGCATCGTTATTTTCTTTTTGACAATTTTGTTAAGCATTTTTCGGAGTGGTTTCTACTTGGGACGAAATCCACGGCGCATTGGGGATATGGGCAGACAGACCTGACAAACCAGTTTGTCCTGGAGGGTGTTCGTGGAGGTGTGGTGACCC
>JAVEYP010000148.1:0-5650 GCA_034003445.1 Desulfobulbus sp. | reverse complement strand
TATGCTTATGATCATGACATGTGGATTAAAATTAAGGAATTTGCAAATTTTTCTTATATAGAGAAAGGATTAATGGCTTATCGAACGCATGCAGGGCAACAAAGTGAAAGAAGGAACCAGTGGGATGAGGGATTTGCGGTTCTTAAAGACGCGATGGCACGGCACCCTTATGGGGAAAAAATGAGGAAGGAGCGACTGGCAGTTCTGCATTATCGACTCGCCCAGCACTGTAGATCTAATAAAAAAATTTATAATTATTTAGGCCATTCTTTTTTAGCATTTTTATACGATCCAATAAGAGCAATGCGTGTGTTTTCTTCAAGGTGATCGAGTTTTTTTGGCCCATTCTTTAGCTCCTGGCCTTGTTTAATTTGGTGAAACACAGTTTTATGGTCAGACAGATTTTGCAAAATTTTTATTTAAATCCTGAGTTATTGAATAATTTTAGGTCAATATATACAGATATTTTTCTCGTTGAATTAAGTTGGCATCAGGATTTGAATCAAGATGAAGTGGCTTTGTGGAACACCTTGAACGGCTGCCATCTGCAAGCCAAAGATACAGGCTCACAACTCTCATTGTTGTAGAATGCTCGACTTCGTCGAACACTACTATTAGCAGTGGCATAAGAGGATTAAAAAATGAAAATTGAAATAAGTCCGAAGCAAATATTGATTATACTTCTTTTTATTATTACCGTTTTACTCTTTGCAAATATCATGACCGTGATCTCTAGGATTGTTTTTGATCATGACCACCTTTATGGCCTGGTTGGTTTGTTTAATTTTAACACAGAACGGAATATCCCTACACTTTACTCCTCGGCCGCATTAATATTTTCGGCTATTTTACTCTTGTTTATATCTTATATGAATAAAATATCCCATGAACCTTATATTTTATGGGGAATTTTGTCGCTTATATTTTTATTTTTATCGATCGATGAAACGTCATCCATCCATGAACATTTAACCACGCCAACAAGAGACTTGCTAGATACTTCAAGCTTTTTATATTATGCATGGGTTATTCCTTATGGTCTTTTTTTAATTGGTTTTATAGTCGTTTATTTTAAGTTTTTATTAAATTTACCAAGGGATATTATGGTATTATTCCTTATCTCTGGTGCGTTGTTCGTTTTAGGAGCTATAGGATTTGAAATGCTTGGTGGATGGCTAGAGGAGCTACATGGAAGCTCAGGGCTTGTTTATGCAATATGTTACACATGCGAAGAATTTTTAGAAATGCTTGGAATAATAATTTTTATTTATTCATTATTAACTTATATTTTAAGTCAAAAAAAATATCTTGAAATAATGTTGGTTGGGAACAAGTAGCGTGCTTCTAATAAACGATTACACAGAACTCTGAAGTTGAATGTGTAATTTTCCGCGAAAGGTATTTCTACCTTAGAAATTCCAATGTTCTAATGTTCATTGCTGCGATTTTACTAAGGTGCAGAGTCGCACGCTTTATAACAATGGCATCCACACCATATTGTCCAAAGAGGGAACCGCTGCCAGGCCGTCTCCTCCTGTGATGAGGATGGCCCTGTAACCAAGGCCTTGGTGGTATGCACCAAGGCCTCGATCGTTAAAATGTCGAATATTTGTCGCGTACCGTGTGGCGGGCGATGGCCTTGCGACGTACTTTACTACATCGCAACAGTTTAACAGGGGGATGCTATCCCTGTCGAAAAACATTTGCAGGTCGACCTAGTCCTTTAGCGCAATACTGTAGAAAGATGGGTTAATAGCCAGGGTGATTCTGGGAGGAGAGGTTCAGTAGATGTTATTCGGATTATTTTAGGTGCATCTTGTGGTTTTTCGACACCTAAAATAGGTTTGGCATAATTTAATGTTATGGGTGGAGAGAAATCCTCTCTTAAAAGAGTTGTGCTTTGGCCAGTATTGTCGTGGAGTCGATAGTCATATCGTTGAGTGTTTTTTATTACTGATCCGAAATACACATCAGTCACTCCTTTCTCCTGTGGCCTAAGTGCTATTGTTTCTTGGCTCGCTCCGTTCTGGTAGATGTTATCTACAAAACGGGCTTGGGCATTTCTGTCTGTCGAGTTATATGTATTAGCTATTGTCTGATATTTTGGATTAGATCCGCTCTTTATCAGAATATTTCCCTGGAACAAGGGATAATTGTTGCAAGCACCATAGTCATCCCCGATAACGATATTGTATTGACTAGAGGTGATAGTGTTGTTCAAAACAAACATCCCATCGGAAAAACTGTGTGAGCATGTTACTCCATAGGTGTACGTCCCATCTCCGGTTACACTAATCCTATTGTTTTCATAGGTTGAAAATTCGCCAGCGTACGCTCCAATGAACATACCTTTACCACCTGCATCTAGAAAAGCTGGCTCTCCAGTGGGGGAATACACCCCCACTTTGCCGTAGCCAGTAACAATGGTGATCTCGTTATTATAAAAATGAATGTTGTCTCCGCCCCAAGTTACACGGATACCTGCCGCAGAGTTCGTTTCATAAATTTTTGTCTTATCAGCCAGGAATTTCTTGCCGTACTCCTCACCAAGGGCGGTAGTCTCTACCGTAATTAAATTATTATATATCTCCCAATTATTTGCTCCATCGCCACCTCCAGTCATAATCCCGATTGGATGCTCACCTGTCCCTATAATTGTATTATCGTGCACCTTGACGTTCTGCCCAGCGTACTCAGCTATACCAACTGAGTTGGTGGAAATAGATCGTATTGTTATATGATTCCCATAGACCTCTGCGTCGTGCCCTGTGCTAATACCATTCTTTCTGGTGTTAATAATGGTGTTGTATCTAAAAATATTACCAGTTGAGTTTGTACCTTTTGACCCGGTTATCGCTCCTGAACCCTGCATTCTATTTTTTAGAGTGCCAAACTCATAGGTATCTTCAACCGTATTTTGTTCAAAAAGGCCGTTGTTCCCAGACCAGGTAATCCCGCCAACATCGCGGCCACCATATTTCATGTATAAGTTGGCGATATGAGCATTGCTGGAGCCAAACTTCCAGTTTGACAAGGAGTTCCAAACTCCGACGGGGTTGTTCCCTCTGCCATATTCGTCGCCCTCCGACATGGCTGCTCCTTGTATTAAAGAGCCATTCCTGACGGCAACGTAGGTCTTGTTATAAGTCCCCATCGCGACCCCTTCACCAGGGGAAACCTGGTTGTAAGTAATAGTGTAACCGTTCAAGTCGATTATCACGTAATTGGCCTTCACCGAAAACCCTACGCTGTCCGCAGAAACGTCGCCCTGCAGGATGTAATGTGTATTGTTTTGAGTAGCTTCGTAGGGAGTCTCCCAGTGCCCACCAGGAACGTTGATTGTTTTCGTTACAGAGTCCGCAAAAGGGACCGGGGCCAGCGTACAGCTGCCCCAGTTTGGAGTTGATGGGTTGCAAGTGGCCCCAGTACCTCCCATGGCAAAAGCGGAATCATGGACAAATAAAATGCCTGCAACAATTAAAAGAGTAGGAAAGGCTTTCATCGAGTTCTCATGTATTCTCATTAAATTCACTTCAGTATCTATAAAAATTATACTTCTTATCTGGCTGCCAGGTTGCCGATGGTTACTGAATCATTGTTGGTAGTTGCTCTGATTCGCACGCCTGCATGGCTGCCACTGATAAGGCCCACACCTGTTTTTGTTAAGACTGTCGTACCATTGACCGCGATAGTTATAGTACTGCCGGTTATAGTAGCAGAAAGTCGGTAGGTGCCATCGGAATATTTTCCGTCATAAAAGGCCAGATAATTTTCTTTGCCTTTGTCGTACGTATCCACGTAGACTCTCCCCGAAGCAAAATAGACTGTATATCCGGTCCGTTGTTGGGGATTATACCGAATGAGCAAACCACCACTAACACCAGAGTTGTATACCACGTCTGCCTCGATGGTATGATCAACGCTCCCTAAGTTGGTATTATGGTAGGCAACCGTCGTGCTCCATGGTTCGGTGTGCAAGGCGTCATTATATACGCTCAATTTTTTTCCATTCATCACTTTGTAATTATGGGCGGTGTCTGTTGAAAAGTCGTCCTTTATTTTTTCGGTCGCAGCAACAACAGCCTGGTTTCTAAGGGCTACCCCATTATTGTTGTCCACCACGGCCAGGGTGACGTTGAGCTTTGCTCCTTTCGGAAGTGGCCTGGATGCGGTCACTCCTTCACTGACGTCTACATCATCAAAGGTCCATTTGTACTTGGTAATGCTGCCATCCGGGTCGGAAGAACCACTGGCGTCAAAGATAACGGTGTCTTGGTTGATCACGTAGGTGAACAAGGCAACAGGAGGTTGGTTGATTGCTTGCGCGTCGGTGATTGTTACCCCCTTGAGGCTGCCCGGGAAGTCCACTGCTGCTGCCGGGTTAATGAAGGCCAGGGTGAGGAGACCTCCCAGGGCAAAGGTAGAGAAGGCTCGGCAGGTGAGTTTGATTGGGGGGTGGGTGGCGGCTTTGTCCATGTGTTTGGGTCCTGTTTTCGTTAGGGTGGAGGGTCGGGTGGCAATGATTTTTCGGGGTTTGGGATTGCTTCGCTTCGCTCGCAAAGACAGAAGGGAAGGCTCGGAGGTCGGTTTTGAATCATTGGTTTGGGATTGCTTCGCTTGCGCTCGCAATGACGGCAGGAAAGGGACGCAATGACAGGTAGAAGTACTTGCGATGACGGAAGGGCTCGTAGTGCCGGGTGTGCTCGTCATCACGGGAGTACTTGCGATGACGGAAGGGCCCCTAATGGCGGAAGTGCTTGTAATGACCGATTGGTTTGCATTGTCCGCTGCGAGGTTATTGAGAGAGTGGTGCGCGTTCCTTGCCACAACGGCTTGGAAGGGGTGGACCAAAGGACAAGAGGGCCTGCTAAAAGGCTGGGGATGTGTTGTGTGATGAGCACATCCTTGGCTGTATCTTTCTATCAGGCGGCCGGTGTTGGTGGGGGCAGCGTTTCGGTTCATTAGCTTGGGATTGCTTCGCTTCGCTCGCAAAGACGGAAGGGAAGGCTTGGAGGTCCGTTTTGATTCATTGGTTTGGGGTTGCTTCGCTTGCGTTCGCAATGACGGCAGGGAAGGGAGGCAATGACAGGTAGAAGTACTTGCGATGACGGAAGGGCCTGTAGTGCTAGGTGTGCTCGTCATCACGGGAGTACTCGCAATGATGGAAGCGCCTGTAATGACGGAAGTGCTGGTATTGACCGGATGGTTTGCATTGTCCGCTGCGAAGTTATTGAGAGAGTGTTGCGCGTTCCTTGCCACAACGGCTTGGAAGGGGTGGACAAAAGGACAAGAGGGCCTGCTAAAAGGTTGGGGATGTGTTGTGTGATGAGCACATTCTTGCCTGTATCTTTCTATCAGGCGGCCGGTGTTGGTGGGGGGTTCGTTTCGGTTCATTAGCTTGAGATTGCTTCGCTTCGCTCGCAAAGACGGAAGGGAAGGCTTGGAGGTCCGTTTTGGTTCATTAGCTTGAGATTGCTTCGCTTCGCTCGCAAAGACGGAAGGGAAGGCTTGGAGGTCCGTTTTGGTTCATTAGCTTGAGATTGCTTCGCTTCGCTCGCAAAGACGGAAGGGAAGGCTTGGAGGTCCGTTTTGGTTCATTAGCTTGAGATTGCTTCGCTTCGCTCGCAAAGACGGAAGGGAAGGCTTGGAG
>JAVEYP010000147.1:0-5671 GCA_034003445.1 Desulfobulbus sp. | reverse complement strand
GCCATTGCTTCCTGTCCGCTGGGCGCCATCAAGCCCGCCAAGGCCAAGAACTCGGCCGGTGAGGAAGTGAAGAGCGTTGTGGTCAATGCCGAACGCTGCATGTTCTGCGGTAACTGCTACACCATGTGTCCGGCCATGCCGCTGGCAGATCCGGAAGGCGACGGTATCGCCATCCTGGTGGGCGGCAAGGTTTCCAACTCTAGGTGTGCGCCTAAGTTCTCCAAACTGGTCGTGCCGTTCCTGCCGAACAACACGCCTCGCTGGCCCGAGACGGTTGCCTGCATACGTCAGATCTTCGATGCTTACGCCAAGGATGCCAAGAAATACGAGCGTCTGGGCGAGTGGGCAGAGCGCATCGGCTGGGAGAAGTTCTTCGAAAAGACCGGGCTGCCGTTCACTGATAAATCGGTCGACGACTATCGCTTGGCCTATGACACCTGGAACACCAGCACCCTGTTCAAATACACCAGTCATACTGCTAAGTACACTATGTAACAGCAGGGATTTAATGACCGGCCCTGATTCTCAGGGTCGGTCATTTTTGGTGTTTTCCCATTACGAGGAGCGCATTATGGCACTAACCGTAGAAGAATTGAAAAAAGCCATCATCGAGAAGGCTTCCAAATCACCCAAGCCACAGTTGTACATCAAGGACTTTTACGCCTGCGACCCGGATACTAAGCCACGGGACCTCAAGAAGGTAGCGAACGCTCTGGTCACCGAGGGCGAATTGATGTTTTGGTCCTCCGGATCCACCACAATGTATGCACGGCCGGACCGTATCCAGAACGAAGAAGGGTAAACGTTAAATTGCTCTTTCCGTTTTCCAGCAGAGATCCATTGAGGGTCTCTGCTTTTTTATTGTACCGCCTCATCTTCTTTCCCTGCTGTTGACCTCGTCGTGATCCTCTCGTACGAACACCTTGATTCGACCAACCGTGTTGCCCGCGAACTGGTTCTGGACGGGTGTGCCTCCGGCACTGTGGTGCAGGCCGCGAGCCAGTCCTCCGGGCGGGGCCAGCACGGACGGGTGTTCAGTTCCCCAGTGGGGGGACTGTATTTCACGTTGGTGCTCGTGCCTGACCTTCCTTTGAGTGGTCTGCCGCTGGCCACCCTGGCCACAGGGCTTGCCTGCCGCGAGACCATCCTGGCGATGACAGGGCTCCGGCCCTGGATTAAATGGCCCAACGACCTTTACCTGGAACACCGAAAGGTTGCCGGTATCCTCTGTGAAAGTGTGATCCTGCCAGGTGAAGGACAGCCGGCCAGGGTGCTTGTCGGCGTGGGTGTAAACGTCAACTCAAGGGTGAACGACTTCCCCAGAGAGGTGAGGCCGATCGTCACTACTTTGCGCGAGCACGTTAGCGAACCCCTTGATCTGCAGGAACTCTTACCCAGGTTTGTGCAATCGATTAGTAGCCGGGTGGCCATGCTTCGCGACACCAGGGCCGCCGTGTTGGCCGAGTGGCAGCAGTACGATTACCTTGTCGGCAAGAATATTGTGTGCACCACCGGATCATCGGTCCGAGAAGGGGTGGCAGCGGGCCTGGGCGCAGACGGGCGATATTGCCTGCGCGATGCGGAGGGGGCCGTGCACGAGGTGATTGGTGGGCAACTCAGGCTTCGCTCTGCGTGGGTACGGGAAAACAAGTCCGACTCTCATCATGTGTGATCACGGTCGGGGGCCTGACCGGCCGACTGTCTCATCTCTCCACTCGCTGTAGGGGGGGGGATGTTTATCCTTCGAACCTGTGTGTTGGTCCATGGACGATCTAGAATTTTCCGCCCTTGTCGTCTCTGAAAACGAAGAAGGGCAGTTTCAGCGCACGGTCAAGCAACGGCACCTCAGCGACCTTCCGGACAATGAAGTGTTGGTCAGTGTGCGCTATTCGTCGCTTAATTACAAAGATGCCCTTTCCGCAACCGGAAACCGCGGCGTGACCAGACATTACCCGCACACCCCTGGTGTGGATGCCATGGGCACAGTGGTGGCGTCGAGCTCTGCGGCTTGGCAGGCCGGTGACGAGGTGGTCTGCACCGGGTATGACCTCGGCATGAATACCGACGGAGGATTTGGTCAATACATTAGGGTTCCGGGCTCCTGGCTCGTGCGCCGGCCGGAAACCCTCTCGCCGATTGCCTGCATGCGCTTGGGTACGGCCGGCTACACAGCCGCGCTGAGTGTCCTCGGTCTGCAGGACAACGGTGTCCTGCCGGCCAAAGGTCCGGTGCTGGTCACCGGTGCCAGTGGCGGGGTCGGCTCCATTACTCTGATGCTCCTGCACCGTCTTGGCTACGAAGCGGTGGCAGTTACCGGCAAGGGTTCCGCGCATGAACACCTACGTGCCTTGGGCGCGGCCTCGGTACTCGATCGGCAGGACCTTCTTAAGGACCGGGGAAAACAGCTTTTGCCGGCACGTTGGGCCGGAGTGGTGGATACGGTAGGCGGCGACCTGCTCGCTACCGCCATCAAGGGCACCGCATTTGACGGGGTCGTGACCCTTTGCGGCAATGCGGCCTCGTCCGAGTTGCCACTCAATGTTTACCCGTTCATCCTGCGCGGAGTCCATCTGGTGGGCATCTACTCAGCCAACAGTCCTATGGAAAGACGTCTGCGTGTCTGGAAAAAACTGGCGGACGAGTGGCGGCTTGACGATCTCGACCGTATCAGCCGGGTCGTGTCCCTGCCGCAACTTGAAGACGAAATCATTGCCATGCTGGCCGGCCGCACAACAGGTCGCTGTGTGGTCGACCTAGAGGCGGCAGCGTGACGCTAGCACTGGCCAAGGAGGTCTTGACAGTCGAATCCGATGGACTGCTGGCGGTCCGCGACAGGTTGGGCGAGGAGTTTGTGCGCGCTGTGGATATTATCATGGCCTGTCCTAGCCGGCTGGTCGTCACCGGCATTGGCAAGTCCGGTCTGGTCGGCCAGAAGATCGTGGCCACCCTCAACTCCACGGGCACGCCGTCCTTCTTCCTGCATCCGGTTGAGGCCATGCATGGTGACCTGGGCATGGTGGCACCCACCGATGTGGTGCTGGCCATTTCTTACTCTGGGGAAACCTCGGAGCTCAACCGGCTGCTGGACAGCCTCCGCAAGCGCAGCGTGCCAATCATTGCCCTGTGCGGTGGGACCTGCTCGACTCTGGCCCGGCAGGCGGTGGTGACGCTTGATGTAACCATTCCCAAGGAGGCCTGTCCGCTCGGGCTGGCGCCAACGACCTCGACCACGGCAACCCTGGCCATGGGGGACGCGCTAGCGGTGGCCTTGCTTAACCGCAAGAAGTTTCGGGCCGAGGATTTTCGGCGTAATCATCCGGGCGGCAGTCTGGGGGAGCGGCTGAAGGTCGCCGTGCGCGAGGTGATGCTCACTGGGGAGAGGATACCCTCGGTACCGGTCACTGCCACCTTCCAGGACGCTGTGGCAGAACTCAATCGCAAAAACCTCGGTGCAGTGTTTGTGACCGACGAATCCGGCGTGCTCAGCGGCATTGTCACTGATGGTGATATTCGGCGAATGCTTTCTTCCGGGAAACGGATCAGAGAGGTGCGTCTAGCCGAGGCAATGACCAGCAATCCAGTGGCCATTTCTGGGGACCTGATGGCCGCTGACGCGCTCAGCCTTATGCAGCAACGCGAGATCACGGTGCTGGCAGTGGGCGGCGATCAGGGCCTGCTGATGGGTATCCTCCATCTGCACAACCTGCTAGGCAAGGGAGAGTTCAGGTTCCTCATCTGAGTCGACAGCGACACGTCAGCGTCGCCCACGTTGGATGGACCCTTGTTCGGCCGCAGGCAATTGAATCCGCACATCGTTCACTCTTCCTTGTAGGCCGACCATCGGCCGGTTTTTGCGTTGAATCGGTACAATAGTTCAAGCTTGGAACTACTGCCCTGGCTGCACTCCACGCAGGAGAAGGTGAAGACACGATCCCTGCCGATTTTCTTCAGAAGGATCGCCCTAGGCTGGAGCAGTTCAGAGCCTTCGAAAGTAGGATAGTTGGCAAGGAAAAGCGTTTTAAAGTTTTCTTCGAGCCAGGCTGTCAACCGTCTCACTTCCTGTTGTTCAAGATCGGTCACGAGCTGTGCACCCACCTTCTGCGCCACCGCTTTCACCGTCGGGTCCCGCGCATACCGGCTGCGGCTGATCATCGTCTGAATCTCCTGCCTGTACCCGACGACGGCGTTGAGATCACCGCGGCTTTCGGCGCGCGCCACCTGTTCCTGTAGTTGGGCGATGCGCACCAGCAGCAGGGTCTTTTCCACCTTGGCCACCGATTCGGCCACGGACTCGCCACCGCTGGCCGCTTCCTCGGCAAGCAGCCCCAAGGCCTGTTGATATTCCTTGATCGCCACATCCCAGTCCTGCTGCTGGTAGGCGACTCGTGCCGCCCCAAGCATTCGAAAGAGCTGAGCGTTTAAGAGCAGTTGGCGCACCTCCTCGCGCTCCGTGTCACTGCCCGTGCCTGGATTCGCCGCAATCAGCTGGCGAGCGCGCTTAAGAGAGCTGATGGCGTCCTGCCATTGCGCCTGGTCAAAGGTTTTTTTTGACTGGTTGAGTTCGTGGCGAAACACCGCTGCGGTCAACCGATGGGTGATGTCGCTGACCGTACTCTTGTCGGGCAAGTCGCCGGACAGTCGGAGGGCCTGCCGGTAGGATTCGGCTGCCTCAACCCAGTTTTTCGCCTGCTCGGCCTGCTCCGCCACGGAGAGGGCCCGGCGCAGTTCCAGAGTTCGTATGCTCTCCTCAATGACGGCCTGCCGGTGCGTCAGTTTATGCCCGATGGCCTGTTCCATGGCCTGTTGATACAGGGCCAGGGCTTCGCCCGCTTTGTCCGCGTCGTCAAGGGCTTGGGCCCGGACGGTCAACGCCTGCACCTCACGCAGCGCAGTGGCCGTGTCTACCGGAATATATTCTCCCTCGTACAGCACCTTTCCCTGCAATCCTTCCTTGAGCCTCGGCGAGCCGAGCAGTGCGACGATTTCCCGGTCAAGCCTGCTTTTGCGAAAGCGAAGCACGGACAGAGATTCCAGTGTCGTGCGGCCTGCCTCAAGCGTTCCCTGGGCACTTTCATACTGCCCGGCGGCAAGCAGTTGCTGGCCTTGGAGGATTTTTCTCTGGGACACCAGGAGCGTCCGCTGATCCTGGAAGCCGAGTACTCCGGCCGCTGTACAGGCCGCAACGGCTATGGTGCCAAAAATAACAGCACGGCTGGGCCTGGGAATCCGCTCCAGAGTCGTCCGCCATGGGCCTGGAGGGGGAGGCTTTGGTGGCCGTATCCCGGCCGGGCCCCGGCGTCGAACCCCGGCCTCATTGTCGGATAGCTCGTCGCCTACATCGCCTGCGATCAGGTGGGACTGCTGGATACGCACCTGCAGGGCTTCGGCCCCCGGTGTGTCGGCGACAACGGCCAACAGGTCGTCCGCCACCTCCATGGCCTCGGTATATCGGCCCAGCCGTTCCAGTTGTTCGGCGAGTTTGAAGAACTGGTCGGCCTTTCGCAGGGCCTTACCGATCTGCAGCTGCATTTCGTTCCGGTCCGGGATGGCGACCGTGGTGGGAATCTCGGCGAGAAGCCGGTTGGCGGTGAAAATTTTGTGCTGGTTGATGTGGTCTCGGATGAGCTGGATCTCCTGCTCAAATATCGCCTTTTCTGGCTTGAGCAAGGCA
>JAVEYP010000146.1:0-5675 GCA_034003445.1 Desulfobulbus sp. | reverse complement strand
GACCACGAAGAAGGACTGCGGCAGCTGCAGGAGCGGATCGGCTATACCTTCCGCGACCTGCAGCTGCTGCAGCTCTCCCTCGTGCACAGCAGTTTCGCTTTTGAGCGGATCGACGACGGCCGCCACAACGAAACCCTCGAATTCCTTGGCGACGCGGTCCTTGACCTGACCGTCGGCGCCATTCTTTACAACCGCTTCCCGGAACTGCGCGAGGGCAAGTTGACCCGGCTGCGCTCCGCCCTGGTCAACGAGACCGGCCTGGCGGCGCGGGCTCGGGAGATCGGCCTGGGCAGCCACCTGCTGCTCGGGCGGGGCGAGGACGCCTCGCACGGTCGCGAAAAACCGTCCATCCTCAGCTGCGCGTACGAGGCCATGATCGGCGCCATCTTCCAAGACAGCGGCTACGACCAAGCCCTGACTTTTGTGCGCCGCTTCTTTGAGCCGCACATCGACGCCCACCAAGAGCAGTTGCTCTGCGTTGATGCCAAGAGCAGCTTGCAAGAGCTGCTCCAGGAGCGGTTTAACGAAGGGCCGGAATACGTGCTGGTGGATGAAGAAGGACCGGCGCACGCTCGCCTGTTCTCCATCGCGGTCACCTTCCAGGGCGAGGAGTTGGGGAGCGGCATGGCCTCGAGCAAGAAGGAGGCCGAGCAGCAGGCGGCTGGCATAGCCCTGGACCACCTGCGCCAGCGCACCGACTGAGGTCCTGGAGTCGTCCATGGCCCTGGTCATCCCGGTGTTCATACCGCACGAAGGCTGCCCGCACCGCTGCCTGTTCTGCAACCAGCGCCGCATCAGCGGCCAGGTTGGTGCGACGGTGCGCGGCGATGCAGTGCAAGAGACCATCGACCTGTGGCTCGCCCGCTGCCGGCCAGAACGACGACAACATGCGGAGGTGGCCTTTTACGGTGGCAGTTTCACCTGCCTGCCACAGAAACGACAGCTCGAACTGCTGGCAGCGGTGCAGCCCTTTCTCGTTCGGAGGCTGGTGCAGAATATCCGCCTGTCCACCCGCCCGGACGGCATCGACGCTCCAGCTCTCGACCTGCTCGCCCGCTACCGGGTGGCGACCATCGAACTGGGCGTGCAAAGCTGCGACGACGAGGTCCTCACCCGCTCCGGCCGCGGCCACAACAGCGCGACCGTTGCTCTTGCCGCCCAATTGGTGCGGGCACGCGGCTTCCGACTCGGCATCCAGTTGCTGCCTGGCCTGCCCGGCGAGACGTTCGCCAGCCTGCGGCGAACCACGGCAACGGTCATCGGCCTACGACCGGATTTTGTTCGCATCTACCCGGCATTGGTGCTGCGCGACAGCGGCCTAGCCCGATTGTACCACCAGGGAGGATACCGACCGCTCTCCCTTGACCGGGCGGTCGCACAGACCGCATGGATGAAAAAACGGTTTGACGCCAAGGGAATCGAAGTGGTACGAATGGGCCTGCAACCCACCGCCGACCTTGAACGCGCACTTATTGCCGGTCCTTATCACCCGGCCTTCGGGGAACTGGTGCTGTCCCGGCTGATGTTCCACACGGCGCGCAAGCTGCTGGCCAAAGCGGGCACCGACGCCCCGCTCACTTTGGTGATAGCAGCTCGCGATCGCTCGATCTTCCAAGGACAGCACTCCGCCAATCTCCACCGGCTGCGCCGCCTGGGCCTGGACCAGCACATGGTCCTGCGTACCGATAGGGAGCAACTGCGCCAAACCGTGCGGGTTGGCGCAGGATGAACCCGTTCATGCCCACGAGCAAGCAGCCTTCACAGCACCACCGAGGCATCGCGGTGGTGCTTATTGGCGTTCCCGCGCCGGGGTTGACGCTCGCGCCATGGCCGCTCTACGAAAATCTTCCCGCGAAATTTGGCCTGCCTGTGGAGGCCGGAAACAGTCGTCGCATCCTCGCCGGCCGAGGCCGTCCCAGGCTTGTTGCGTACCAGTGAGGTGATCCGCTGACACGCGCGAGCCATCAGCAGGCGACCATCACGAACCACCCCAACCGAACAACCCCACCAACAACTCTTCCGCCGGCCAGAGCCTGACCCGTTTCGGCCAGCGACCTGCAACCTTGTGTCCCTATGCTCAGTATCAATGACCTTAATCTGCAGTACGGCAACAAGCATATCTTTCGCAACGTCTCGGTGCAAATCCACACTGGCGACCGAGTCGGGCTGGCCGGCGTCAACGGTGCGGGCAAGTCCAGCCTGCTCCGCATCATGTGCGGCGAGCAGGATGTGGATCCAGGCATCGTCAGCCGCGCTTCATGGTTTTCGGTGGCCTACCTGCCGCAGGAAGTAACCATCGACCTGGGCAGTCGCAGCCTGTTCGACGAGGCAGAATCTGCCTTTGACGACGTGCTCGCCCAGCAGAAACAGCTCGAGCGAGTGAGCGAGGAGTTGGCCCTGCTCGCCCCTGACAGCCCGGAGATTGACAGCCTCCTCACACAGCAGGGCGACCTGCAGCATGGCTTGGAGGGATGCGACGTGTTTCGTATCCGGCCGCAGATCGAGCGGGTGCTGTTTGGTCTCGGTTTCTCCGCCGCTGACCTGGACCGGCCAGTGGGGAACTTCTCGGGCGGCTGGATCATGCGCCTGCTGCTCGCCAAGCTGCTCCTTAAAAAGCCCTCCCTACTGCTCCTCGACGAACCCACCAACCACCTTGACCTGGACTCGCTCACCTGGCTGGAGGATTTCCTGCTGCAGTACCAAGGGGCCATGATCATCATCTCGCACGACCGCGCCTTCCTCGACCGAGTGACCGCGATCACCTGGGAGTTAAGCCTCGGCCGGCTGACCGTGTTCCGCGGCAACTATTCCCACTACCTGGTGGAAAAGGGGCAGCGGCTGGAGTTGGAGCGCGCAGCCTACGACAACCAGCAGGCCATGATCCGCCAGAGCGAGCAGTTTATCACCCGCTTCCGCGCCAAGTCGTCCAAGTCGCGCCAGGTGCAGAGCCGGGTCAAGCAACTGGAAAAGCTCGAACGCATCGAACTCTCCGAGAGCGAGCGCACCATCCATTTCACCTTTCCACCGGCTGCGCCCTCCGGCCGCGATGTGCTCAGTCTGGCGGGGGTGCGCAAGAGCTTTCACGGGCGCACCGTGTTCGACGGGGTCAGCCTGGACCTGCAACGCGGTGATAAGCTGGCCGTGGTCGGTGTTAACGGTGCCGGCAAGACCACCCTTCTGAAGATCCTCGCCGGCCTGGAGGAGGCCGAGGGCACGGTCAAGCCCGGCCACAACGTTATCCTCTCCTATTTTGGTCAACACCAGGCCCAGGAACTGGACGGCGAACTGAGCATCCTCGACACCCTCTATCACACGACCGTGGACATGACCATCACCCAAGTGCGCTCCCTGCTTGGCGCCTTTCTGTTCACCGGCGACGAGGTGGACAAGCAGGTGCGGGTACTGTCCGGCGGCGAAAAATCGCGCGTGGCGCTGGCGCGGATGCTGGTGCGACCCGCCAACCTGATGCTCCTCGACGAGCCGACCAACCATCTGGACATGAGTTCCCAGGAGATCCTCCAAGAGGCCCTGGCCCAATACGAGGGCACCATCATCGTCGTCTCCCACAACCGCTTCTTCGTGAACTCGTTCGTCAACAAGGTACTGGAAATCAAAAACGGGCACGCCACTGTTCACGAGGGCAACATCGACGACTATCTGGAGTGGCGGCGCGAAGAGGAGACCCGTGCCGCAGGGGCGACAGCAAAGCCGAGCGGCGGGAAGCAGCCAGCCGCCCTGAGCGACGAGAACAGCGCCGACCGCAAGACGCAGCGCCGGCTGCGTGCCCTTGAGCGCCAGCAACTCAACAAGAAGCTCGGCCCCTGGCGGCGCAGGAGCGAAGAGGTCGAGCAGGAGATCGACCAGCACGAGCGCCGCAAGGTCGAGTTGGAAACCCTGATGGCCGACCCGGACATGTACGGCGACCAGGAGCGATGGAGCGCGGCCAGCCGAGAGTACGGCCAAGTGGAACGGCACCTGGAACGAGCCTTCCAGCGCTGGGAAGAGGCCCAGACCGCTCTCGAGGCCATTGAAAAAGAAACAGATACCTGACGACCGGTCCCGTCCGGCCCTTCCGGGACAGGACTGCCGACGCGCGGCAGCCGCCCGACCCTCTTTGCGGAGCACACCATGAAAAAAATCGCGGCACTCATCCACTGCCTCGCCCTCCTCGGCGGCGTCGGCGCCTATGTGTACCTCAGCTGGCCGGCGCCAGCAGGCGGCCAGGCCGCCCGCTACCTGCCCCCGGACACGCTTGCCGTGGTCCGTCTCACCCACCTGGACACCCTCAGCGACCGGTTCCCCGGCTCACCGCTGGGCCGATTCGCGGCCAGAGAGACCGTGCACACCATGCTCACGGAACTGCACGTCGACGCTGAGACCGTGGCCAAATATGAAGAATTCCATAACAACGTGGCTCGGGTGATGACCAACCCGGCCTTCCGCGCGGTATTTGGCGAGGACACCACCCTGGCCGTGCTCCCGCCGGACGGGGCCAGCTTTGCCCGCGATCCCGTGGAGACCTTGCGTCAGTCGCTGGTGATCATCGCCGCCACCCGGGCCTCGGGAGCACTCGACCTGGTCGGCCGCCTGGCGCCGGGCTCGGGTATTACCCGGGAGACCGTGGACGGCCTGGAACTGACCAAAGTACTCCTCGACGACGGCCAGACAGTCTTTGCCCATATCGACGCTGGTAGCGTGCTGTTCGCCTACCTGCCGGCGACCATCGGCCGCTGCCTGGAGATACGTCGCGGCGATGCCAGCCTGCAAGAGGAGATCACCTTTCAGGAGGCCGCAGGCTTTTGGGAACCCTATGCGTCCGAGACCACCTTTGCCCGCGCCTATGCCAACGCTGCGGCCCTTAGTTCACTCCTGCAGAATTCGGAGTACCCGGACCTCAAAGAGGCCGGCAACATGCTCCAGGGCGTAAATTACGGCGTCTCGGTGAGTTACCTCACCGACCGTGGTTTTGAGGTGTTGGCCCACTCGCGGCACGGCTACGACCGCCTTCACGAGGTGGTGCGCGGCGCGGTTGACGCGGCGAGCGCACCCAACCAGTCGCTCCACCTGCTCCAGGAACAGTCACTCGCCTACAACTGGTCCGCCTCGCTGCGGCCGGAGACCCTGCGCCAAGCACTGACCGCTGACGGACAGGACGACGCACGGAGCAGAACCAAGGCTCAAGACACCTTCGGCGTCTCTCTGGACAAACTAAGCCAATCCGTGGGCCCGCAGTACGGTCTGGTACTCAACGGCATCACCACTGGTGGACTCTTCCCCATCCCGCGGATGACGCTCTTTCTCGGCGTACGAGACCGCGCCGTGGCCGAGACCGCGCTGGCCGGCCTGCGTCGCAAGGTGGCCGGCTACGGTCTGGCCGTAGAGGAGCAGGAGCAGTTTGCGGGCCAGGCCATCTATTCCTGGCCGCTGCTCCCCGGCGAGTCGGCCCAGCCGGCCGCGGTCCTCACGGACACCATGCTCTACCTGGCCAATGGCAAGCAGACCCTTAAGGACCTGCTCACCGCCGAGACGGCGCCAAACGTGCTGGCGCCTGCGGTGGCCAAACAACTTGGCCCACAGCTCAGTGAACGGGTGCAGGCCGCTAACTTCGGCAGCTTTGTTCTCTATCCGGAACGCCTGTCGCACCAGACCGGCGCCTTGGTCGACTGGCTGGCCGG
>JAVEYP010000145.1:0-5685 GCA_034003445.1 Desulfobulbus sp. | reverse complement strand
TACTTGGCCAGCAAGACAAACAGTATCGCTTACCAGGTCGTGCATGCCTGGATTCCTAAACTAT
Organism: Desulfobulbus sp.; assembly: GCA_034003445.1. Taxonomy (GTDB): domain Bacteria; phylum Desulfobacterota; class Desulfobulbia; order Desulfobulbales; family Desulfobulbaceae; genus Desulfobulbus. Next base: position 5,621 of record JAVEYP010000145.1, on the reverse strand, counting down.
GCTCTAGCAGCCGCCGCTTTGCTTGCCTCAATTGTGCTGCCAAAAAATCAACGTCTTCCCCTACCTCTGTTTATCCACCATGACTGACCACTTGTAAGCCGACCACGGAAACCACCAGGGTTGAAAGGAACAACATTCTCCAGAAGGTCACCGGTTCATTAAACAAAAAGATTCCGGCGACAACCGTTCCTATAGCACCTATGGCGCCCCAAACAGCATACGCCGTGCCGACGGGAATTGCTTTTTCCCCACCCATAGCTTCGTAGAGCAGATACATACTAATGCTGACACTAACGGCAAAAAGGCCCAACCACAACCAGGCTTCTTTTCCCGATGCCTGCTGTGCTTTTCCCATAGATATCGCGAATCCTGTCTCGAATAATCCGCCGACAATGAGTAATATCCAGTTAACACTCATGATGTGTATCGTCATCGCGATAAAATTTTTTCTATAATGCAGTTTAACCGAAAAAGAACACCTCAATTCCGGCCGGGTTGAACTCGATAATCGTTGGGTGGTTGGCGGCACCTTCGATTTTTATTGCAGGAACAATTTTGGCGACAGAATGCCGACAAAGTCTTGATATGGGTGCCGCTGCGTCGGTGGAGGAAATGATCGCGGCGAAGAGAGGTGCCTTCAGAAGGGACCAGTCAAGAATCCGCAAAAGACTCCAAAGGTCGCTGAAGCAGCCAGAGCAGAAGAAATGCCAAGACGAATTTCGCGACCTGATTGGTCACTTCTATTGCATCAAGGTTCCAGGAATCCGAGACATCGCCGTCAAAGAGAATTCTCCCACCAAGGACAATCAGGATGATGGGCACAGTCCAACGCTCCAGCTAGGCCGTAGCTCAAACAATCGTGATCAAGACTATCGACCCCACGAGCTAAACTACATCCATACCTCTCAATCCCTACGACCACCCTTTTCAAGGTGCTAACGCGCCCCCTCGCCCGACAACGCCTCAAAACCGGAAATAACGTCGAAAAGTTCTTCGTCAATGCTGCTCTGACGAAGTTGATGGTAGGTCCCCTTCAGGTCCTCCAGCAATTCCTCGATATTTTTGTCGGCTCGCTGCATTGCCGCCAGGCGGCTGGCATTCTCCGCGGCAAGGGATTCGGTAGACGCCCGGAAGAGCGAGACAAAAAGATATTCCCGAATGAGCGCCTGCAAGGTCGTGGTTGCGGAGCCCAAGATCTCGGGCAGATATTTGGTTGGCCAGGCAAGATCGACGAGCTTGCGCCGCCAGATGTCGTCCAGCGGCAGCAAGCGCTGATGGAACGGTTCATAAACGTTTGAGGTGGTCGGGCGGTTGTAGAAGAGGTGGAGTTCGTCCACGTCACTCCGGCTGCGGTCTGCCTCAATGGCAATAAGGATCTCTCCGACCAAAGGGGTAATGGCCCCAACAGAACTGGGTACGGTAAAGAAACCCGCTGGCGACAAACCGTCATCCGACAGATGGGCATGGATGCGTTCGCTGACGGCCCAGAGCTGCGGCTTGTCCGTCAAGGCTTCCAGGGTGGTAAGCGCAGAGTCAGTTACCACATCATTAAATCGGCCCACCAACCCCTGGTCTGAACCGAACACGATCGCCCTTATTGTGCCTCCATCCGCGTGCGGTACCGGCCCGATCATCTCGGCTTCTGCCCCGCTACTTCGAAAACAAACGCTCAACCCCAATTCCACGGCGCGATTGTAGTCACGCAAGGCAAGCACCGACCGCTCATACTGGCCGATACTTGAAGCAGCCAGGGCCTTCATCGTGCTGACGACGGACTGGAGGTTTCCGGCGCTGTCGATCTTGCGCCGCAGGCTCACAATGGTGTCGCTCATGATCCTTCTCGGAGGGGAGGCGTGGAGCTTGCTTGGCCTTCCTGTGCCCCCTCAGAACCGACCCCAGGTTCAGACGACACCCCCTGGATTGCCTTGCGAACAATCTTGATGATCATTGCACGATCCTCATCGCTCAAGGTCTCGTCGCTATCCAGCCGCTCCACCACGTCCTCGGGAATCTTTGCTGCGGCCTCGCGTACCGCCTGCTCGGCCTCAGTCATCCGCTCAAGCTCGACGTCGTCGAAGAGTTTGTCGGTCAAGGCGAGCAACACGGCGATTTGTGCGGGCATGGAAACCGGGGAAAATTCAGGCTGGTTCAGGCAGGCCCTGATTCGCTGCCCATGCGCGATAACCCTGCGATTATCCTCATCCAGGCGGGCGCCAAACCGCGAAAAGGTTTCAAGTTCTTCAAATTGCGCGTAGGCAAGCTTGAGGTCACCGGCCACCGCCCGATAGGCGGCTCGTTGTGCCTTGCCGCCAACGCGTGAAACGGATTTGCCCACATCAACCGCCGGCAAAATACCCAGTTCAAAAAGTGAAGGCGAGAGATAGACCTGGCCATCGGTGATGGAGATCAGGTTGGTCGGAATATAAGCGGAGATGTTTTGCGCTTCGGTCTCGATAATGGGCAGCGCGGTCAGGGAGCCGCCGCCCAGTTCCGCGCGCAACTGCGTGGCCCGTTCAAGCAGCCTTGAATGGATATAAAAGATGTCGCCTGGAAAGGCTTCGCGACCGGGCGGACGGCGCAGCAGCAGAGAAAGTTCGCGGTAGGCCCGTGCATGATGGGTTAGATCATCATAAACGATGAGCACATCCCGGCCGGCTTCCATGAAAAACTCGGCGATGCTGGTGGCGGCATAGGGGGCGATGTACGCCAGCCCAGGTGGGTCATTGCCCTCAGTGACGACAATAACGGTATACTCCATCGCCCCTTTTTCCTGCAAAGTCGCCGCGACCCTGGCAACGGCCGCCCCCCGCTGGCCAATAGCGCAATACACGCAGAAGACATCTTTGCCGCGCTGATTGAGGATGGTATCAATGGCAATGGCGGTCTTGCCCGTCTGACGGTCTCCGAGGATCAATTCACGCTGACCGCGGCCAATGGGAATGAGTGCGTCAAGGACCTTGATACCGGTTTGCAGAGGCACGGTGACCGGCGCCCGGTCCATGATAGCAGCGGCGGGGCGTTCAATGGGCAGCCGCCGGATTGCAGCGAGGGGGCCGTTGTCATCAAGCGGCCGTCCAAGCGGGTCAATGACCCGCCCCAATAACCCATTGCCTACTGGCACATCCATGACCCGGCCTGTACGCCGGACCTCATCGCCTGCCCGAAGATGCCAGTATTCACCCAACAGGACAACGCCGATTTCCTCCGGATCCACGTTAAAAGCAATGCCGAGGACGCCGCCGGGGAACTCCACCAGTTCTTCAAAACCCACGCCAGGCAGACCGGAGACTCGTGCGATACCGGTGGAGACGCTGGTAATCGTGCCCACTTCGCTTGCTATCAATTGCGGAGTGAAAGCTTCACGACCCTGACGGAGTCCGGCGAAGGCGTCGTCAACAGAACTGTGCAAACTCTCAGGAGAATGTTTTGTCTCAGGCAAAGCATTCTCAGGCGAATTTTTTTCATCAGGCGGGGTATTCATGACACCACCTCGACCTCGTTCGATCCCATCTCCGACTTCGCTAGCTCATCGGCTTTGGAATCCACTTGCGGGGTGGCTGTTTCCTTCAGTTGTTCGCTGACGCTCTTTTTCAAGGAGACCAGATAATCCTGGATGCTCCAGGCAACCTTTTGGCCGTTCGTGGTCAGTTCTATGCCGCTGATCACTTCCGGCGAGGTCTCAAATCGGAACTCGGGTTCCACGCCAAAGGCCTCCTTGAGTGCAAGGCGTATCACGGCCTGTTGCTCAGAGGGCAAGGTGAATGCACTCCGCACGAGCACCGGGTTGGGAGATGTCTTGATAGCAGTGGTGAGATTTTCCTTCATCGTGCTGTCCAGTTCTCGCAAGCGACGGCTGAACGCGTCAGTGATGCGCTCTTCCAGGGTCGCCCCGGCAAGATCTGCAAGTGTTTTCCGGGCAATGGCAAAGACCTCGTCCCGAGTTCGGTGGATGATTTCCTCATGTAAGCTCTGTTGTTCGCTTACCAGCGCCTCGTGTCGTTTCCTCCTCAGATCATCTGCCGCCTGCCGTGTTTCCTCCAAAAGACGCAGGCGTTCTTCTTTGGCCTCGTCCTTAGCCGTACGCATGAGTTCATCACGCTGCTCGTCAAAGGCCTCGTTTTTTTGCCGGAACGTTTCGCGTTCCTGCTCAGCCTCGGTCCTTTGTGTTTTAGCGTCCGCGAGTCTCTGAGCCACCAGCTTCTCCCGCGAGTCAATGGCATTGAGGATTGGCTTGTAAAGAAAGCGTTTCATCAACCATACCAGGATGAGGAAGTTGACCAGTTGGGCAACGACCGTGAACCAGTCAAAAAGCATAACTTAGTTGCCTCCTGCCTGAGCAATGACGTGGTTCCAGAACGGGTTGGCAAAGATGAGGATCATGGAGACCACGAAACAGTAAATGGCCGTGGACTCGATCATTGCTAGGCCAACGAACAAGGTCCGGGTGATAGTGGCAGAGGCATCAGGCTGCTGGGCCAAGGCAGTCAGCGCCGAGGCAACCGCTCGCCCTTCTGCCAGTGACGGTCCTATGCTGCCGATAGCCGTAGTGATACCGGCGATGATAATGGACGCAGCTGCGATAATTGTTAGGGAATCCATGTGAGCTCCTTTTTGTTTTTAAATGAATACGTTACTGGTTTGCTTCAGGTTCAGGCTCAGGTTTACTTTTGGGTTTAGTGACTTGCGTGGCAGCAGCGATGTACACCGTGGCCAAGATAAAGAATATATAGGCCTGGACCATGCCGGTGAGCAGCCCCAACGCCGTCATGGCAACCGGGAAAATAAAAGGCACAACAGTGAGCAGAATACCGGCGATCATGGTGCCGCTCATCATGTTGCCGAACAGACGCACGGCCAAAGCCAGCGTGCGGGATATTTCGCTGATGATGTTAAACGGCAGCATGATGAGTGTCGGTTGCACATACGACCTGAGATAGCTGCCAATTCCTTGCTCCATAATGCCGAAGAGCGGCACAGCCACAAACACGCACAGCGCGAGTGCCGCCGTGGTTGAAAGAGAACCGGAAGGCGGCATATACCCGGGGATGATGGTGCACAGGCTGGCTGTCGCGATAAACAAAAAGAGCGTTCCCAAAAAGGCAAGGTGCTCGTGAGGCTCTCTCAGGCCCACCTCCTCAATTTGGTTGGCAGTACCGGTCACGAGGATTTCCAGCAGGTTCTGCCAACGAGACCGCTGCAACCCGGTTTCAAGTCCACTGGTAATGATCCTTGCACCGACAGTCAGCAGGAGCATTAACCCCCAGGTGTAGACAATGGTGGCATTGAGTTTGAAAAACCCATACTGCCAGAAAATAATCTGATCAGGCCCCAGATGCATGATCTGCCTCCTTTCCCTGGATGGTGTCCTGTCTGACCGGCGCTCCGGTGAGCCGTATGATGATAAAACGCGCGCAGGTAAACCCGAGCGCACACGCCACCAGCCGATCCCACTGACCGCCTGAGACAAAGTAAAATCCAATCAACACAATACTCGTTCGCACCAGCAGACTGCCCATAAACCAAAACGCAGGTTGTTTGGCTACAACACCCTTACGAACGGTCCACCAAAGACCCCCAAAAAAAACAGCCCCGAGCACACACCCCGCAGCGAGAGCCAAGGC
>JAVEYP010000144.1:0-5697 GCA_034003445.1 Desulfobulbus sp. | reverse complement strand
GTCTTCCCAATACAGATTGAAAAAGTGCTCTTCGAAGTGGAAGGCATTGAGCCGCATTACCAGATCATTGTTGATCGTGAAGACCATGCGGACAAGATCACCGTGCTCGTTGAGGTGATGGAGTCGATCTTCTTCGACGAGATGTAGAAACAGCGGATGGTGATCGACCGCATCAAAAGCCGCCTAGCGTCGGAACTCGGACTGCATGTGGATGTCAAGTTGGTCGAGGAGAAGACGCTGGCACGCTCCGAAGGCAAGGCCAAACGGGTTATCGACCGGCGGCAGCTCTAATAATCCGCGCCACGAAGAATTCCTGTGGCACCACAGGGTAAAGGGTGCTTATATTTTCATCATCTTTTGTGTCCGGCCCGCCGCTGCGCAGCGGGTCAGCAACCTTCTGCCGCCAGGACAGTCACAACCGACCGGCAGGAAAAAGAACTCCAGCCAAAAATACGGACTGCAAGCCAAACCCATCAAGGAGAAACGAATGAATGTGTACCTGTCGTGCCTGCTGGCCCTGCTGCTGGCAACCGGAACGGCCTTTGCCGCCGATAAGCCGGCGGATCTGAAGACCGACGAGCAGAAACTGAGTTACGCCATGGGCCTCGACCTTGGCGAGTATTTCAAGGGTCTGGAAGAGAATTTTGACCTGCAGGTCATCCAGCAGGGCATCGCCGACGGCTACAGCGGCAACAAACCGCTGCTCACCGCGGACGAGTCCGCCTCCATCCAGCAGGCCTTTGCCCAGCGTCAACAGGAAAAACAAATCCAGAAAACCGTAGTCATGGTGCAGAAAAACCGTAAGGCTGCGGACGAGTTCCTGAAGGCAAACAAGGCCAAGGAAGGGGTGGTCGAGACCAAGAGCGGCCTGCAGTACAAGGTGGTTAAACAGGGCAAAGGCGCCAAACCAGTGTCGACCGATACCGTCAAGGTGCAGTACAAGGGCACCCTGGTGGACGGCAAGGAATTCGACAGTTCCTACAAGCGCAACGAGCCAGCAGTTTTCCAGGTGGATCAGGTGATCGCCGGCTGGCAGGAGGCCCTGCCCCTAATGCCCGTCGGCTCAACCTATGAGCTGCTCATCCCGCCCGACTTGGCCTACGGTGACCGCGGCGCCCCGCCGGTCATCGAGCCGGGATCGATGCTGGTCTTCCAAGTGGAGTTGCTGGAAATCGTGCCGCCGGCCAAAGAGGCCAACACAGCCGGGGACAAGGACAGCGATAAAAAGTAAGCCGTCTCGCCGAGGGTCGCGATCACCTTCCCCGCCGGGAGGGGCCACCCGGGGCGCGGTGTTTCTGAGCCGGCTCAGTTGTTCTGAATGAGGAGGTAGACCCATGGGCAAGGATAAAAAAACCAAAAAGAGCTGCTGCGGCAGTTACAAAAAAGGGAAGATGTGCAGCGACTGCCCCCTTCGGGACAAGCTGAAAGCAAAAGATGCCACGAAAGAAAAGGATAAAAAAAAGGACAAGAAGAAGGATAAAAAAAAGAAAAAAGACAAGAAGTAGTCGTTGCTCTAGTCCTTTTCCGGTCAACCGGACGCGCGCCGCTTAAGCGCCGTCCGGTTTTTTTATGCCCGCCCCTTAGCAGGCCCGTGCCTCAGAGCGGCATCCCCTCCGCGAGCAGGGTGGCCCGCAGCCCTTCGAGAAGGACGAAGCGACCCAAGGGATGGACCCGGCAGGGGAAGCTCGCCACAAAAAGCGGGTTGTCGCAGAGGCCGCCGGACAGGTACAACTCCTCCGGCTCGTTAGCGAAACGGTATGCGTTGAGGGCAATGCCGCGGACGAAGCGGGCCACGGCCTCGGCCTCGGAGACGCCGGAGACTACCGCGTCGAAGATCTGGCTCATACCGAGCACGCCGCAGGTGATCGAAAAACCGCTCCGCGGCACCTCTAAACTAGCATAGTCGAGCCCGTAGTAGGCGGAGAGCAGTTCGATGGTGAACCCCATGGAGGCGCCGCACTCGGCGTTCCAGCCCATGTCCACGACCTCGCCGCCGGCAAAACGGACGAACTTGATGTCGCGGCTGCCGCAGTCGAGCAGAACGAAGTCCGACAGCCCGACCAGTTGCCCCCCGCCGCGAGCCAGCGCGGTCAGTTCGTTGATACTGCGGCGGCTGCGACGCGCGGCATTGTGGCCGGTGGCCAGGTCGGCGCAGAACGAGCGGTCCAGGTCGCGGGTAGCGACGATGCGTGGCAACGAGTCCGCACCCGTTGTCAGGATCTTGCAGTAGGAAGTGCCAAAATCGGCGAGCAGCATCAGGCGGCGCCCCGTGGGGTTGGCTCGATACCCGCGAGTTCGAGAAAGGCCTCGATTTTGGCGCGGGTGGAACTGCCGGGCGTGACATCGCAGTCAATGGCCAGGGCGCGCGGGTGTTTCGCCGCCAGGTGCTTGGCAAGCGCCGACTTGGCGCAAAAGGACTGCGAGAAAAAAACGGTGGGGATATCGGGGTCGAACTGGCGCTCCAGGTCGAGATCGGCCGGCGTCTTGTTCTCCATACACCGCGTCCAGCCGAACACGTGGGTGGCGTCCGGGAATGGGGTGAGTAGCGAAAAATCGCGGGGCGGCACACCCCAGAAGCCGCACACCGGCGCACAGGCGGCGAGATCTGGGTGTGGTGCTGCAGACTGGACGCTCTGCGTAATACGGCTGAACTTCTCCATAAGCGGCAGACGAGCGGTGCACAGCGGGTTGCCGAAGGGCTGGCTGTCGAGGTTGCGGGTGGGGATGACCGGCACGCTGAGCATATCTGCCAGCACCTCGGCAACATGCAGGGCGCCGTCGCATTTGCCCGCACCCACATCGATGTAGACGCGATCGAGCGGCAGGTGCAGACAGTTGAGGACCACTGTGCGCAGGATGGCACAGTACACCCGGGGGATGCGGGTGGCGGTCTGGTCCATGGCCGCGCTAGTGTGCGGCTCGTCGAGATCGACGATCTGGTCGCCGCAACGGTTGAGTTCGGCAATCACCGCGAGCGGCGGCACGCCGACAATGCCAACCAGTCCGGCCATCACACATCCTCGCGCAACAGCAAAATATAGCCGGCGATACCCACGACCACATGGACCGACACTGCCGCGACCAGTGGGTTGAGATAGTTGGCCTTGGCGAGCGACTGCAGCGTGGCCCAGCCCCCCCAGCAGGCAAAGGCCATGCCGCAACTGACCGGAATGGCCAGCGACAGGTCGCGGCCCCATTTGCGGTAAACGAGCAGCAGCAGCGGCAGGCCAAGCAGCAGCAGCGGCAGGCCAAGGAACGTATAGGAAATGCGGCCGTAAAACTCCGCCCAGGCCTTGGTGGCCTCCTCCGGGCTGCGCTTGTTCTTGGTCTCAAGAAAGAGATCGACCAGCGAGAGTTCCATGGTGTGGTAGGCCGGAACAAAGAAGCTGTCCGGCTTTTCCGGAAAGTCCAACTTTTTCATGCGAAATATCTCGGTGGTGTAGGCGTCTCCCTCACGCGCTTGCTGGATCTGGCCTCCGTGCAGGGTCCAGACGTTCTTGTCCCAGTTTGCGTACTTGGCGGCGACCAGCCGGTCCAGCCGATACTCACCGTCCCAAGTAGCATAGGAGAAGTAGTTGAAGGCGTTCTTGTGCGGGTCGGGCCGGGCAAAGGAATAAAAGCCTTCGTGGCCGCGGTAATAATAGCGACCGTTGCGATAGATCCCCAGTGCCACCCTGCCCTTGACCTCCTTGTTCCAGATACGGTTGGTGGCCGAGACGGTCTTAGGCAAAACGACCTGCGACATGGCAAGAAACAACAAGGTGCAGGCAATGCCTGCGGCGATGATTGGCCGGGTAATCTTCTTCAGCGGCACACCGCAGGCCTTGAGCGCAATGAGTTCGTTGGAGTGGTTGAGAATACCCAAGGTGACCACGCCGGCCAGCAGGATACAGACCGGACTCATCTGCTCGATGATGAACGGGATGTTCAGCAGGAAGAACTTGACGATCAGCCCCATGGACTTGCCCTTCTCGAGGAAGTTATCGATCTTCTCGAAGAAGTCGATGAGCAGGTAGATAGTGATGAAGCTAGCCATGATCATCCCGAGGTTACGGATGAAATTGCGAAGGATGTAGCGGTAGAGAAGTATCACGGAGTCTATCGGAGGAAAAGGTGGGGGAAAAACCGTCTGCGCGGGTTGGGGAAGGCCGGAGCGGCAGTGCCCGAAGGGCGGAACTTTCTGCTTTTACTAACCGTTGCCGCCCGTTTGGTCAAGCACTACCCTGTCCCTGTCGCCGCGCCTGCGGTGTCGGGGGAGATGACTGGAACCTTCTCTCCAAGACCTTGTCCATCTGTCATTTCCGGTTGTGCGCCCGCGGTTATCTCCGGTCCGTGCGGGCAAGACTGCGCTTGCACTTCGTTCACCCCCTATGGTAACGTTGCTGCCTCTCTGCCGACCGCTGCACTCCGCCCCGGGTTCGGCAGGGGCAACTCCCTGTTCGGGCAGGCACAAGGCGCGGGGCGCAGGCCCCCTGATCCAGCGTGCCGGGAACCGGCCGCTCCGGTGGTGCAGGCCCCGACCTGACGTTCGCCCCAGGAACATCACAGGCGGTGTTTTTCCACGGGACCTTTGCCCCATGCAGAAACGACTTGAAAAGATCTCTGACAATAACATAACCCGTAGCGCCAGCAAGAACTCCGCGCAGGCGCGGCTCAACGGGTTCTGGGCCCTGTTCGAGCGTACCGACACGGTGCTGATCGTCATCAATGCCGACCCGGACGCCATAGCCTCAGCCATGGCCATCAAACGCCTGCTCAGCTATCGCGTGCAGAGCGTAGCCATCGGTTATCCTAACGAGATCCGCCGGCTCAACAATCTCACTATGGTGGAACGGCTCAAGATTCCCATTGAACGGCTGCACACCCTGCCGGTCAAGGAGTTCACCAAAAAGGTGCTCGTCGACTCGCAGCCCAACCACTTGGCCGCCTTCGAGAAGATGACCTTCAACGCGGTCATCGACCATCACCCGGTTACCACTGGCTGGGACGCCGACTTCATCGACATCCGGCCCGAGTACGGCGCGGCCAGTTCGATGCTGCTCGAATACCTGCGCGCTGCCAACATCAAACCATCCGTCGCCTTGGCCACGGCCCTGTTCTACGGCGTCAAGGTCGACACGCAAAACTTCCAGAAGCAGAACATGCAGGTGGCTGACGGCAACTGCTTCCGCTACCTGTTCAACATCGCCAACCTCAACCTTGTGCGTAAGTTTGAGCTCACCGAGCTGCGCCGCTCCGAACTCCGCTACTTCCGCATTGCCCTCAACGAGGTGAAGACGAGCAAGCGACGCGCTTACGTCCACGTCGGCCGTGTCGGCACTCCCGACATCTTGGTAATCCTTGCCGATTTTTTCAACCGCGTCGAAGGGTTCGACTGGGTGATCGTCTCCGGCTCCCATGCCGAGAAGATGGTGGTCATCTTCCGCTGCGACGGCTACCGTAAGAATGCTGGCAAGCTGGCCAAAAATGCCTTCGGCAAATACGGTCCGGCTGGCGGCCACAAGGAGGCCGCGCGCGCCGAGGCACCCCTGAAAAACCTGCCCCTGCGGGAGAATCAGGAGATCTCCACCAAGACCCTCATACGTCTCATTACCAAACACGACAAATAGGGGCCCGCTCACGGAACATTGTGCCCCTTCTCCCCTTCCCGTGCAACAGTCTCTGGCCGTTCGGCGTCGGCGCAGATAGTGCTTGCGA
>JAVEYP010000143.1:0-5718 GCA_034003445.1 Desulfobulbus sp. | reverse complement strand
GGGTGTGGCGGTGAACAATAGCCCGGGCAGAGATCAGGGCAGTGGCCGCGGCAGAGACGATGTTTCCGGCCACGCCCGGGCCGTCCCCTGCCACGAACAGTCCCTGTACCGTGGTTTCGAGGTGGCTGTCGGTCTCCACCTGGGTGGCAAAGAACTTGATCTCCGGGGCGTAGAGCAGGGTTTCGTCGTTGGTCACGCCGGGGAGGACCAGATTGAGCCGTTCCAGGCCATCCACCAGATTGGTGAGGATCCGTTCCGGCAGGGCCATGGCGATGTCGCCGCAAATCACATTGGTGAGCGTTGGCTCGATGTAGCTGTTGCGGATGCGGTTCCAGGTTGAGCGCCTGCCGCGCCGCAGGTCGCCGTAGCGCTGCAGGATCGGCCGGCCGCCACCAATCAGGGTGGCCAGTTTGCCGATGGACTCGCCGTAGGCCTGGTTGTCCTCGACCGGGTCGGTGAGGATTACCTTGGAGAGGAAGGCGAAATTAGTGTTGGTCGATTTCCGGTCCATCAGGGCGTGACCGTTGACGCAGACAAAGTCCTGGTAGTTTTCGAGCGCGACGTAGCCGCCGAAGTTGGTGCAAAAGGTGCGGGTTTGGTCGTCGTAACGTGAGGTGCGGATGAAGAAGGTCGGGTCGTAGATCACCTCGCAGAGGTCCTGCATGATCTCATTGTGGACCTCGACCCGCACCCCGACCTCAATGCCGCGCTGGGACAGGCCGAGGTCGTAGCGGCGAGCGATGGCCCCCATCCACTCGGCACCGACCCGGCCAGGGGCGAGGATCACGCTGGGCGCCGCGTAGGTGCCCCGGTCGGTGACCACCCCGGTCACCTGGCCGTGTTCGACCAGGATGTCGTGCACCGTCTCACTGTGGTGGAAGAGCACACCTCGTGCCTCGATTTCCTGGGCCATGGCGTTGATATGACGGGGCAGGTTGTCGCTGCCCAGATGCTTTTGGCGGATGAGCAGCAGGTCGATGCCGTGCTTGCGCGCCTCTTTGCGAATGGTGCGGGCCGCTTCCGTGTCGGTGGGGTACACTTGGCCATCCATACCGTAGCGGTTGAAGATGGCCTCGGTCTCGTCGATGAGTTGGCAGGCCTCGGCTATGCTGAGAAACTGGGTGAGGTCGGTCTTGCCGAGTTTGTGAATGAAGTTCAGCTTCCCGTCGGAAAAGAGGCCGGCCCCGCCAACGCCGCAAAGGATGTCGCAGGGACGGCAGTGAGCGCAGCCCTTGTCCTTGATGGGGCAGCGGCGTTTGAGCGCGGGCTTGCCCTTTTCGATGAGCAGGACCCGCAGGGGCGAATGTTCGCTCAGCCAATGGGCAGCGAAGAGGCCGGCTGGTCCGCCACCGACAATGATAACGTCAAAGGTTTGGAGCGTTGATTTGCTCATGGCACTCGCTGGGTGGTGGCAACAGGGTCTGCAGGCGCAACCGGTGGGCCGCGATCGCCCAGGGGCAACGCTGGCCTCTCCTTGCAGGTAGTTCTGCCACATTTCACTGTTCTTGACTAGCGCGTTCTCCGCTGGAGGGGCCTCTAAGGAACGGCCTTCGCCGCGGAATGCGGTTGGTCTGGTCGCTGCTAGCAGGCAGAAAAACAGGAAAAATTATTGCCCGAAAGAAAAAGCTGTGGTCCAGTGAAGCCAGAGAAAGGCTGGCGAGCCGTCCCATGGCCCGCGGCACACACGATCTTGAGGTCATGGGACGGCTCGTCGCGGAGGCGGAAACCCATCCGGGGACGCGCAGAGAATTGGTTTTCTATGAAAGATGAAGGCAACCTGGTATGGATCGACCTGGAGATGACCGGGTTGAATCCCTTTACCGATCGGATTCTGGAAGTGGCGACGATAGTCACCGATTCCCGGCTTGAGATTCTTGCCGACGGGCCGGTCGTCGCCCTCTATCAGCCGGAGGAGGTGCTCGCTGCCATGGACCGCTGGAACAGTGAACACCACCGGCAGTCGGGACTGCTCGACCGGGTCCGCGCAAGCACTTACACCTGTCGCCAGACTGAGTTGGAAACCTTGGCTTTTCTGCGTCAATGGGTGGATGAGCGGGTTTCGCCCATGTGCGGCAACTCCGTCTGGCATGATCGCCGCTTTCTCGCGCGCTTTATGCCCGAATTGGAGCACTTCTTCCATTACCGCAATATCGACGTCAGCACCCTGAAGGAACTGGCGAGACGCTGGTCCCCAGACTTGCCGAAATTCAACAAGGCAGGTCGGCATTTGGCGTATGACGACATCCGGGAGTCTATCGCCGAACTCAAGCATTACAGCGACTGCTTCATCAAGAAATAGCCTGGCTGCCGGTTGCTTCCCCGACCTCTTCCCGGCTGCGGCACGAGCGCCCGGGCGATGACTCCACCGTGACCGTCTCGCTTGGGTCGCCGCGTTCCCTGTTTTTGCAAGGAGACCTGTTGTGACCACCTATCTGACCGCCCTGATAACCGTCCTGTCCCTGGCGCTGACTGCGGTCCCCAGCGCCGCCGAGATGACGGTCCAACAACTGGCTGCCGAATCCGAGGCCTACGTGAAGACCACGCTGCAGGCCACCCCATCCAAGCCGGAGACCATTGCCGCCAAGGTCGAGGAGGCCTGCGCACTGCTGGCCAAGGAAGGGCCTGCGGCCTTTCCTCGCTTTAAGGGCACGGGGAGTTCCTTCCTCTTTGAAGGGACCTATATCTGGGTGCACACGCTCAAGGAAACGCGCATGCTCATGCACCCGCTTAAGTACAAGATGGAAGGCAGGGAGCTTGCCGATTTGAAGGACGAAAGAGGTAAGGCCTTTTTTGGAGCCATGAACGATCTTGCCCGCACTGAGGGACAGGGCTGGGTGGGGTATCATTGGCCAGTGCCAGGCTCCAAAGAGATCGTTTACAAGGTCTCCTTTGTCAAGAAATGCACCATGGCCAACGGCGTCGAGGTGGTTGTCGGTGCGGGTCTCTACCACGTTGACCCGGCGGATATCGAGCGGCTGAAAATCCGTTAGTCGCAGGCAGGCCGCCCGCCTGGCGGCGTCACTGTGTGCTCGTGAGGCCAGCGAAGCCCATGCTCTCCGGACCACCCCGCCTGCCGGTTGCGGCTCACGGAACCTCCCCCCCTGCCCCTGCCTAGCCATGCCTGTCTTCCGTCTTGTTGACGAGCCCTTTTTCCCAGCCCCTGAACTGGCTGAAGCCGATGGCCTACTCGCCGTCGGCGGTGACCTCTCGCCTGTCCGTCTGGTGACCGCCTACGCCCATGGCATATTCCCCTGGTATACGGAAGGTGACCCACTGCTCTGGTGGTCGCCAGCCCCCCGCTTGGTGCTCATGCCCGAGGAGTGCCACCTGCCTCGCCGGCTGCGGCGCACCATCGCCGCCGGGCGGTTCACGGTGACGGCCGACACCGCCTTTGGCGCAGTGGTGGCCGCCTGCGCTACCGCATCCGGCCGCCGCGAGCAGGGCACCTGGATCACCCCCGAGATGCACCGGGCCTACGTCCGCCTCCACGAACTCGGCTACGCCCATGCCATCGAGTGTTGGCAAGATGGTCAGCTGGTTGGTGGGCTGTATGGGGTCTGCCTGGACCGGATGTTCTTCGGTGAGTCGATGTTTACGCGGGTGACCGACGCTTCCAAGGTGGCCCTGGCCGCCCTGGTCGACCACGCTGTGCGGCTCGGCATCGGCGCCATCGACTGCCAGATGACCACTGGCCACCTGCTCCGCTTCGGAGCGCGCGAATTCGACCGGCAGGCCTTTCAGGCCCTGTTGGACGAATTCATCGACCAATGCCTGCCGCAAAAAAAATGGCGCCTGCCGTGGGCTGAAAAGGAGTAAACAGCCCGGCAGACGCCAGCGAAGCACCAACACGCCTGCATACGTTCTTGCGTATGCGGCGCAGGGACAGCAGCAACGGGAGTTGATGGAAAGAGGCCTGCGGCTGCCAGCCTTAGAGACTAAATTAAGCATCCCACCGTGGGAATCAAGCGGTCGTGCCTAAGCCTCCAATTCGAACTCGTACCTGAGGCCGGAACGGGAGAAGTGGCGGGCCACCTTTTTTAGGCCGTACAGGTTGGTCACCTGGAAGGTGACCTCCCAGTCACCGACCAGCGCGGCGCCGCGGCCGAGATAGACCACATCCAGCATCTTCATCTCCTCCGGCGCGTCCGAAAGGAGGATGAACAGCCGGTTCCTGGTCGCCTCCATGACGATGATTTTCTGTGTCTTGTCGATTTTCGTCCCTTTCAACTTCCAGCGAACGGTGACGGCATCCTCCCGCTGGAAGTTGATCTTCTGCAATTGGGCACAGTCCTTGCGGTGCAGGGAGAGGCCGCGCTGGCTGAGCAGGCCAATGACGCCCTTGTCCAGCGGACTTGGTTTACAGCAGGCCGAGGACTTGATCACCACCGGGTCCACGGTGGCCAGGTCCACCCGGTTAAAGCCACCCGTGGGCTGAAACAGGGTGGGCCGGCCGACGTAGAGGCCGTTTTTGATCTCGTAAATCAGTTCGCGCAGTCGCACCTGGCCCTCACCGATCTGCAGGAACAGCTCATCCAGGGATTCGATGTTGAAATAGGCGAGGATGTCGCCCATGCCTGGTTTTTCCGTGACCTCGATAGGCACGCCGTAGCGCCGTAGTTCCTGATTAAGCACCGAGGCGCCGATCTTTCGCGACACCGCCTCCCGGCGAAGGCGGAACCCCTTGGCCAGTTCGGAGCGGGCCTTGGGGGTCTGGCAGAGTCGCTGCAGCCCTGGGTCGAAGTTGACCGGCTCTTTCTGGCGCAGCACCTTGATGACGTTGCCGTCGCGCAACTGGTGCTCAGACCCCACTTTTTGCTTGCCGATCATAGCACCCACGCAGGTGTGGCCAATGGCGGTGTGCACGCGGAAGGCGAAGTCGAGCAGAATCGAATTGACCGGCAGGGAGACGAGGTCGCCTTGCGGGGTGTAGGTGTAGATCTCCTTGCGGCCGCCAGCGGCGATCATATCCCGGTAGGAGAGGGAGTCGTCGCTGCCTAAAATGTCGAACATCTCTTGGATTTCGTTAAAAAATTTACTATTTGAACGATTGTCCGTGGCTAGGTCACGGATCATGCCCCGCTGGGCGCGGCGAGCCATCTCTTCTGTGCGGATTTTAAAGAGGTACTGCCGTCCGCCAATATTGGCCCGGGCATGAAGCCCCTGGTAGCCGGTGGGTTTGGGGTTGGCGATGAAATCGCGAATGGTGCGTGGCAAGGGCGGGTAGATCCCGTTGAGCGCCCCCAGCGCCTGGTAACAGCCGGTGCGGGTGCGCATGAGGATGAGGATCTCGCAGGGGATCTCGATCTCTTTAATGAGGATGCGGTTGCGCACGTCGTAGTAGCCCCACAGCCCCTTGGGCCGGAGGATGACCGTGCCGTCCAGTCCCCCGTGGGTGATGCCCTGGCGCACGTTATCGACGACCCGATTGATCTCTTTATCGTTGCGCAGGTTGTTAATGTGCAGTTGCAGCCGGTTGCCCTGGCGCGGGAACTTGAAGGCCAGCGCCAGGTTGTAGAGTTCGCGTTTAATGGCAAACAAACCGAGGATGGTCGCCAGCGGCGCGTAGATGTCGAGGGTCTCGTCGGCGATCTTCTGCCGCTTGTGGCGCGGCATGCTCGATAGGGTGCGAAGGTTGTGGAGCCGATCTGCCAACTTGACGATCATCACCTCGAGCTTGGCCGACGCCCCGCTGAAAATCTTGCGGTGCACCAGTTTCTT